>VBON01000027.1:15723-16283 GCA_005877525.1 Nitrospirota bacterium | reverse complement strand
GGTCGTGGATCCCCAGCATGCCATCCTCGCAGTGCAGGATTACCTGTATTCAAGCTCGCAGATCGCCCAGACCACCTTGCGAAGCGTTTTAGGGCAGAGCCAGCTGGATGAATTGCTCTCGAAACGCGAGGAGATCAATGTCGAGCTGCAACGCATCATCGATCAGCAGACCGAGCCCTGGGGGGTCAAGGTCTCGGCGGTCGAAGTCAAGAACGTCGACCTGCCTCCGGAAATGTTGCGCGCGATTGCCAAGCAGGCCGAGGCCGAGCGCGAGCGGCGGGCTAAGGTGATCCATGCGCAAGGAGAATTCGAGGCGTCCCAAAAATTGTCCGAGGCGGCGGCGATCTTGAGCAACCCGACCGCGCTGCAATTGCGCTATCTTCAGACACTTGTCGAAGTGGGCGCCGAGAAGAACTCCACCATCATCTTTCCCTTTCCGATTGATATCATCTCATCATTCCTACAGGCCGGAAGGAAGCCTTAGTAAGCTCATCGATGGAAGAGACGCTGCGTTTGCAAGGATTCACCAGGAAGATACTGGACTGGATCCGGGCCGCCAA
>VBON01000027.1:0-15681 GCA_005877525.1 Nitrospirota bacterium | reverse complement strand
TCGGCAGCCTTCTGTTGATGACGCCGTTCGCGAGTACGGGACGTGCCGTTCGGTTCATCGATGCCCTGTTCACGATGACTTCCGCCGTGTGCGTAACGGGACTCATCGTCCTCGATACGCCCAAGGACTTTACAATCTTCGGTCAGCTGGTAATCCTGGCCGGCATTCAGCTGGGCGGGCTCGGCTACTCGACCATGGCGACATTGCTATTGCTGGCAGTGGGGCGACGCATCGGCCTTCGGCAACGCATGATGATGATGGAAGTTCTCAGCACCTTAAGCATGGAGGGTCTCGTCCGATTCGTCAAGATCATCGTGGTTATCACTCTCTTGGTCGAAGCCGTCGGCGCGAGCTTTCTCGCTATCCGGTTCGCCTCCGACATGGAGCCTCTGCGCGCCATTTACTTGGGCATCTTTCATGCCGTCTCGGCTTTCAACAATGCTGGGTTCTCGCTGTTTTCCGAGAACCTGATCCCTTATCGAAGTGATCTGCTGGTCAACCTCACGATTTCGCTTCTGATCATCCTGGGCGGCATTGGCTTTCTGGTCTTCAGGGATATCCTGGACAATTTCCATGGGGAGCGCGTCCGGTTTTCGACCCACACCAAGCTGGCGTTTCTCGTGACGGGACTCCTCATCGTGGGAGGCACGGCAGGCATCTGGGGATTCGAGATTCATAACGACAGGACCTTGGGTGCCTTGTCTACCGGAGAACAGATCATGGTGGCGTATTTCCACTCCGTCTCGGCGAGGACAGCGGGCTTCAACACCATCGATCTCAGCCTCATGGGTAAGCCGGCGCTCTATCTGCTGATCCTGCTCATGGTGGTCGGGGGATCGCCTGGTAGTACGGCCGGAGGTATTAAGACGACCACCTTTGGAATTATTGTGGCGTCCATCTGGGGCACGCTTAAAGGTCGTGCTGATGTTATGATGTTCCATCGGCGGATCCCACAAGAAATTGTGGCCAAGTCATTCATCCTTGCGGCACTGGCCTGGGGGCTCGTAACCGGCTTTACGATGGTTCTCTCTTATTCTGAGAGTCAAGAATTCCTGAGGATCTTGTTTGAGGTGGCGTCCGCGGCCGGAACTGTCGGGCTGTCTACCGGCAATGGAGGGGTGCTGAGCTTTTCGGCACTCTTTAGTGAATTCGGGAAATGTATTATCATCGTGACGATGTTCATCGGGCGATTGGGGCCTCTGGCCTTGGGCCTGTTCGCGGTTCGGACCCATAAGGAGTTGCGCTACCGTTATGCAGAGGCACGCGTGGTCATCGGATAGTGAGGGAGAATGAATGAAACGGCAGGTTGCGGTGATCGGTCTCGGTCGATTCGGCTATGGGGTGGCAGAAACCTTGATCCGCAAAGGCTGCGAAGTCCTGGCCATCGACGTGGATCCGGAAAAAGTGCAGTCGATCAGCGATCTGGCCACCTTTGCCGTCCAGTGCGATGCGACGGATGAAAAGGCGTTGCGCGCCATCAGTATCCAAAACGTCGATGTCGCGGTCGTCAGTATGGGAGAGAACCTGGAAGCCAGCATCCTGATCGTTCAGACTCTCAAAGAGATCGGCGTAAAGCAGATCATCGCGAAAGGGGTTTCCCCTCTTCATGGCCAGATCTTGCAAAATCTTGGGGTTACTGAAGTGATCTTTCCCGAACGGGACGCCGCGACCCGGCTGGCCCAACGACTGATCTCCCCCAACGTATTCGAATACTTAGAGCTCGTCCCCGGCTACAGCGTCGAGGAAGTCGCGGTCCCCGATCACCTTTCCGGGCTGCGCCTGGGGGAGGCCCAGATCCGGGAAAACTACCAGATCAATGTTATCGGAATAAAAAAGAAGGTCACCCGCATGGTGAAGGGCCGGATGGTGAGCGACGAGGTCTTTAACGTGACTCCTTCGCTTGACGATGTCATCGAAAAGGGCGATGTGCTCGTAGTGATTGGCAGACAAGAGGATTTGGACCGCTTAACAAAACTCGAATAGTCCCGACAAATCCCGCCGTTAACTCTCCTGCCCTTGAAATGGTCCCGTGGCTGGTTATCTTAATTTAGACGGCTTTTTGAATAACAGATAGCGCCATAAGCTATATTTTCAATGAGTTACATTAAGTTGACTTTTTGACAACGGATTAGTGGGAGGTCTGTTTTTGTCTATTGCAGGGCTTGACAGCTGTCCCTATAACTAGGGGCAAAGTAAAAGGATTAAACTTCTTGAGGATTTGCGTGTCTTACGTCGTAGAGGCTAGCCATGGATGAATTAGCAGAGAGAAACTTGATGGTCGAAGAGGACGCTGAGCTTAGTCCGAACCTCGAGCTTCTTTCAGACGTGGAACGGAGTGAAGAACCGACAGTTGAAGAGGAAGGTCCGGCTCGCCCCCAGGCGTCCAAGAAGCCGGGCGAGTTGGAATGGATGTATTTCCAGACTTTTGGCAAGAAAGCGCTACTGACCCGTGAAGGCGAGGTCGTCCTCGGCAAGCGTATTGAACGGGGGGACAGGCTCGTCCGGCGGGCGAGCCGGCAGGCGTTAGCCATCTTGCGAGGGGTTCGGCTGTCGGAAACAATGAAGATCTGTCAAACGGACCTTAAAGCTGTGCTCGGGGTCAGCGGGCTCTCCGCGACCGACCTTGAGAAGGGCAGGCGCGCCGTAAAGGACCTGATCAAAGAGCTGTCCGGTGGGGGCAAACGAATGGCTCCCAAGGTGCGGGCCCTGAATGCTCTGTTGGAAGAGTTTCGACGCGGATGGGCGGAGCTTGAAAAGGCGAAGACTGAAATGGTTCTGGCCAATCTCCGCTTGGTCGTAGACCTCGCCAAACATTACAATGGGAGAGGACTGAGTCTGTTGGACCTCGTCGTGCAGGAAGGAAATATCGGTCTCATGAAGGCGGCCGAGCGCTTTGATTATCGGCGCGGATTTAAGTTTAGCACGTACGCGACCTGGTGGATTCGTCAAGGGATCACCCGTGCACTGGCCGATCAATCCCGGACGATCCGCATCCCGGTCCATATGACGGAGAATTATCAGCGGGTTCATAAAGCGACTCGTCAATTAGCTCAGCGGTTGGGACGATCCCCCTCCCTTGAAGAGGTGGCCAGCGTCGTGAAATCCACCAGTGATCGGGTGGGACAGACCGTGCAAGCGTTCCAGGAAGTCGTCTCTCTTGAGTATCCTGTCGGTGACGGCGAGGCCCTTCTGGGGGATTTTATCCCCGATCGCGAGTCCCCGACGGCAGATAGTCAGGTGGACCGTGGTGAGATGACCCAGCAAGTGGCCCAGGCCCTGGGCTCCTTGAGCCCGCGCGAAGAAGCGGTCATCCGTCTCCGCTTCGGAATCGGTCAAGGGGAGGCAATGACTTTGGAAGAGGTCGGGCGAACGCTCGGTGTCACACGCGAACGCATCCGCCAAATCGAAGCGAAGGCGCTCATGAAGCTTCGCACTCCTGAATTTCAGCAAGTGCTTCGTCCGCTCCTGTAAGAGGTTTCGACAACGTTTCCGCGCCGTTCCGAGCTTCCTATTTCTCCCTCCTCTGAAAATATGCAACAATGTGGTTGTGGGAGAAGCATGGATGGGGGTACGCAAGAGGACGGGGAAGATCTCCAAGAGCATTGATAGTATTCTTTTTCTCCTTGTTCTCGCCGTATGGGCTTCATCTCCCGCCAGTGCTGAGACCATCCCGAAAATACTTTCGGTTCCCGACACCGTGGCGGAGGTACTCCCTTCGGTAGTCAGTATTATGTCCCACGGAACACGTGTGGCGCCTTTTCAGCCGGTCCCCTCGGGTTCGGGTTCCGGAATCATCATTGCTCCGGGCTACATCCTCACTTCCAACCACTTGGTGACGGGAGCGACCCGCCTGATAATAGGGCTCCATGACGGCCGGCTCGTTCCAGGTCGTGTGGCAGGCCGTGATTTTCTGACCGACCTGGCACTGGTGAAAGTCGAGATCGATGGCCTTCTCCCTGCCAAACTCGGCGTCTCATCCAAGCTGAGGATCGGTGAAACTGTTGTAGCCATCGGCAATCCATTGGCCATCAAAATGGGTGCGACTGTTTCCGTCGGCGTGGTGAGCGGGATGGACCGAGCCATTCTTCCCCCTACCGGGGAAACGCTCTACAACCTGATTCAAACCGATGCCGCGCTTAACCCCGGTAGCAGCGGAGGCCCGCTCGTTGATCTTTCAGGAAGAGTCATCGGGATCAATACCGCCGTGGCGCCCGCGGCTCAGAATATCAGCTATGCTGTGGCCATTGATGAAGCGTTTGCCGTCGCCCAATCCTTGATCGTCCGCGGGAACATGTTGCGTCCCTCACTGGGATTTGTGCCGGTCACCATTACGGCCAGTATTGTGGCAGCCTTCGACCTGGACGTGGAGCGGGGAGTTCTCGTCTTGCAGGTAGAGAACAACGGTCTTGCCGGACGTCATTACCGCCGTCGATGCGACGCAGATCTATAACATGTCGGATCTATGGCATGCGCTCCTGAAAGATGGGGAGTCTCCAATGGTACGACTCTCAGTGGTCCGCAAGGCTTCCCAGGAAAACATTCTCATGAGACGGCCGGTTAACAAATAGCACACGGATAACAGTGTCTTTGCACGGACGACTTCTTAATCTGGGAGTAACCACCTATCAGGAGGCCCATGACGTCCAGCTTCAACTTCATGCGGCCCGGGCCGCGAATCGGATCGAGGATGTGCTGGTGCTTACTGAACACTTTCCAATATATACGCTTGGCCGCACGACACGTCCCGAGCATGTGGGCGCCGGCTGGGAGGGAAAGAGCATCAACGGCATTGCGCTGTGCATTTCCGATCGAGGCGGTTCAGTCACCTATCATGGGCCGGGTCAAATTGTCGGATATCCGATCCTGGCTCTGCGGCAGTACTGTGCTGGCCCGAAAGCCTACATTCATCTGTTGGAGGAGGTGCTCATCCGAAGCCTTGCGATCCTGGGGATCAAGAGCGCCCGACGCCCAGGGACGCCAGGCGTATGGGTCAAGGACCATAAGATCGGGGCAGTGGGGGTCAGAATTTCGCGAGGCGTGACCCGGCACGGTTTTGCGTTGAACGTCGTCAATACGCTGGAGCCATTCTCAGCTGTCCTTCCCTGCGGACTTGTCGGGTGTACTGTGACGTCGGTTGCAATGGAGACGGACCGACAGGTGACGCTTACAGGCGGGCGCGAAGCGGTCGTGCGGGGCTTCCAGGAAGTCTTTGATCTGTCTCTTGAGGAGGCGTTCTCAATGACGGACATGGGCGTTTATGGCACGGGAACGGCGCTCCAAAGCTGCAATCCATCCTAGACAACGGGAGATACGGAGGAGAAGAATGGAAGCCCGGGATCTGATTCGTTATCGATTGCTGAACTATTTGATCGAAGCTCATGAATGCCAGTTAATCTCGGCGAATGTGGCCATTTTGAGCGAAATCGCGGAGGCGGATTGGAGTGAGGTCAAGGATGTCCTGAACGAGCTTTTTCTTTACGGGGATATCGTGTTGACCAAGGACACTCAGCCCTATCGAAGCGGCGCCAATGCAGGCTGGTTTTTCCATGTTGGAAACTTCCAGATTAAAGCCACGGTCCGCGGGCGGCGAGAATACGGCAAGCTACAGATCCTGATGGAGAAGGAACCGCCTGCGGCACAGGCCGAGGGCCTCTCCCCCTCGGGCGGCGCAAGCTCTGAGCAGGCGTAAGGCTCGGCGTGCAACCGCATACCCTACGAGGAATTCAACACCTCCATGTTCAGACTGGCAGTCGCCCAGTTCGAGGAGGCGGCTGATCGGTTAGCCTTAGATCCGCGACTTCGGGAGCGCCTGAAGCTTCCACAACGCGCCTTGATTGTGTCGATCCCGATCCGCATGGACGACGGGAGCGTGAAGGTCTATGCGGGGTATCGGGTTCAGCATGATACGGCGCTCGGACCTTCGAAAGGCGGAGTTCGGTTCCATCCCGAAGTCAATCTTGGCGAAGTGGCTGCACTCGCGATGTGGATGACTTGGAAATGCGCCTTAGTAGGGCTGCCCTATGGAGGCGCCAAGGGTGGCATTCGCGTGGGGCCGGAAAAGTTGTCGCGATCAGAGTTGGAGAGGCTTACGCGCCGCTATACGGCGGAGATCGCTCCGCTGATCGGCCCGGAGGAGGACATTGCGGCACCAGACGTCGGCACCAACGCCCAAGTCATGGCCTGGATGATGGACACGTTCAGCCAGCAAGTGGGGTACGCGGTTCCCGGCGTAGTGACTGGGAAGCCCTTGGCGATCGGTGGCAGTCTCGGCCGAGAAGACGCTACGGGTCGCGGCGTCGTAGATGTAATCAGCGAGGCCATGCAGCGGTTAAATCTGAAGATGGCAGAGGCGACGGTGGTTGTTCAGGGATTTGGCAATGTAGGGATGCATACGGCCCGGATCGTCCATCAAACCGGGGCTAAGGTGCTGGCGGTGAGCGATGCCAAAGGAGGAATCTACAATTCCGGCGGGCTCGATATCCCAACCCTGATTTCGCGGTATAACAGTAAGACCCGGCCGCTCGACGACTGCAAGGTCGGCGAGTCGATGACTAATGAGGAACTGCTCCAGTTGCCGTGTTCTGTTCTTGTCCCCGCAGCGCTATCGGAACAGATCACCGTTCGCAACGCGGCTCGGCTCCGCTGCCGCATCCTTGCGGAGGGGGCGAACGGGCCGACTACCCTGGAGGCGGATCGCATTCTCGAGGATCAGGGCATCTTTGTCATTCCGGATATTCTGGCAAATTCTGGTGGCGTGATCGTTTCGTATTTCGAATGGGTACAGGATGTCCAGAAGTACTTTTGGACCGAACAGGACATCCGGGACCGCTTGCACGCCATCATTAGTTCAGCGTTTCAGCGCACGGTTGAGTTTGCCCAGACCCGGAACGTGAGCATGCGCATGGCCGCGTTGATGAGCGGCATCGACAAGATCGCCCAGGCGCATCTCGCCCGTGGTCTCTATCCATGAGGTCGTTGATCTTCACCACGGTCGGGGTCGTATGGTTTTCGTTGGGAATGGGCCTAATCATTGCACAGGCATGGACGGTGGAGATCCTTGAGCGTTTGATGTCGGATGACTTCCGCCTCTTCGTGCTCATCCAACTAGAGATGATCGTGAGTTTGGTCCTCGTGGTGGGAACGACTGGTTTTCCGTTCCGAATTTTTTGGATCGCGCTCGGCGGCCTGGGCCTTCTTAAAGGCCTATTTCTCACATGGGCTCCAATCGGTCGGCGGGAAGCCTTCCTCCATTGGTCGCTCAAAAGGCGGTTCTGGGAATATCGCGTCTGCGGCGTGATCCTCGTGGCATTGGCCACCGCTCTCGCCTATGAAATCAGTATGCTCTAGGCGATGGCGAGCGAACTGGCCGTTCTTTGGAAGAGGCATCAGCAGGAAGCGCTGCCGGCGGTCCCCACGGCGATCAAAGGCGAACTCTGGGTGCTCGATGAGGTCATCGGTGGCTGTATTGCCCATTACCTCGAAGGTGAACTGGGCCTAGATTCCGGCCGCACCGCTATTCTGCATGATTGCCGAGCCGATCTGGATCGGTTGCTGCCTGAGCTGGAGGGGCCCGCGGTCGACTATTTCCAGAGGCTTGTGATATTGGCTGAACTTGTTTTGCGTGCGCGTGCCGTCGAACGAACATTGCCTGAAAGAGGCGATAATCAGTGATCGTAGGAGCCATAGGGCTGCTTGCATCTCAAGTCATGGTTCGTTAATATCCGCCGGTTAATATCCCAATGGTTATAATCGCATCTCTGAGAGGGGGAGAGCATGGGCAGATGTAATAAGGGAATCTTTATAGTCCTCTTGAGTCTGGCGGTTGTATACATTGCGGCGACTGGGGTGGCCGCCGAATCTTACGAGCTGACCGAGAACGATGTCAGCGACATTTCAAAGGTGAATACTCCCGACGTCTCGTTATTTGGGATCAAGTTGGGCGACCCGGAAGACAAGGTCAAAGAGAAGTTGATCAAAATCAAGATACCAGGCGTGAAGGTGGAAATTCAGGATGTGTTCGTCATGCTCTACGATAAGCGCACCCTGAGCAATGCAATGGCCGGGGTGCGACTGACCGACGGGAAAGTCGATTACATCTTCATCAATCAACGGTTCGCACACCTCGCGGCTGGGGTATTCCGCTTGGTGCTCCGGGGCGACAGCGTGGATGACGCACGGAGATTGCTTGGCAAAGAGGATTCCGCCGATGATCAGACGACCTTTACGCGCCTGAACTATAAGGGCGGAACCCTGATTGTTGTCTTTTCAGGACGGGATATTACGGTCGAATTTAACCCTGCCTAGCATGAGAAAAGAGGCCGTCCCACGGCGCGCCGGGGGCTGGCGGGTGAAATGGCGGCCTGGGGCGGACGGGTGCAAAAAGAAAAGGGGCTGTGTTTCAGTAATTGTTTAGAGGAGGAAGCCCATTGCGCAGCCCGTCCTCAAGCAGGGTTTGTGCCGTGCTCCAGCGTTGGCGAGAATTGAGGAGCACGAGGAGAAGTTCCTTATCCCCGCGGTGCACGACAGTAATCAGGCAGCGTCCTGCGGCTCGAGTGTAGCCTGTTTTTACCCCAATCACGCCATCCATAACGCCCAGAAGATGATTTGTGGTATGGGCGACCAAGACCTTCGATTGGTTCACCGGACGCAGGACCACCATTGGCTCTTTCACGATCGTCGAAAACGTGTCATATCGCATCGCGTATTCAGTCAGCCTGGCGAGCTCCTCCGCGGTTGAATAGTGGCGGTCCATATTGAATCCGCAGGCGTTCTGAAATTGTGTTTGCACGAGCCCCAGTTCCTTGGCTTTGGCATTCATCTTCTGGACAAACGCCGCCTCCGTGCCCGCAATGTGCTCGGCAGCCGCGAGGCAGGCATCGTTGGCGGAACGGATGAGCATCCCTTCCAAAAGCCCTTGAAGCGGAAAAAGTTGTCCCGCTTTCAGGTGGAGTTTGGTCGGCGCCGCAGCCGCCGCCCGGCTGCTGATCCGCACTGCATCGTCGAGGTTGCCTTCTGAGAGAATCACGATCGCCGACATGATTTTCGTCAGGCTCGCGGGAGGCATGAGTTCTCTTGCATGCTGCTCAAACAAAATCTGGCCGGTCGTGAGGTCCTTCAGCAGTATGGCCTCAGGGCCGTGTCGTCGAAACTTTCGTTTGTGGGCATTATGGAGCTTGGCCTTCGCGGTCTTTACGCTGTGGATCGAGGGACTTTTCTTCGGATCTTCGTTTTGAGCGTTTGCGAATCCAAGGGGTGTGAGAAAGAAGAGAGCGAGACTGACAGAGACAGCGCTAAAGAGGTTGCGGCTGGAGGTCACGAGGGGATTGTGGCTCCTGACTTCATATCCTTCTCCCCCGCCTGCAAAACCCGATGAAAGAACCGCAGAAGGTCTGCGAGATCGAGCCAAAATCCACAGTTGAGACAGCGTGCGTAAAGGCGACGGCTGTCCAAGGCATACTGCCGTTCGGCGAGCATAAAACCTTTGCATTTCAAGCACGTCATAGCAGCACTGTGACATTCCTCTGAGCCGATGTCAACATTCAGCGCCATTACACCCGCCCGCCCCCGGCGCGTCGAGACGCGCCGTTGTCCCAGCCCCTCTGGCTGACGGTTTCATTTGATCCGATTCAAAATCATAGCGATGCAACCGGCCAGCAAGCCACCTCCCGTAATGGTGAGCATAAAACTGGCGGAACTCTTGTTGCCGCTGATGAGGTCTTGAAATCCGCCTTGCACCATCAACACCCCCAGCGTGGTTGCCGCGCCAGTCAAGAACCACCATAAAAAAGTTTTCATGACCTCTCGCACCCACCCACCATTTCAGCCGCCAGGCCCCGCGATGTCATTTTCGGTGGCCACTGTAAGGCGACATGGAAAGCCATGTCAAGCCGGGAAGATTTATTGAATCGGCACAAGGTGGGAGCGAGGATCTTTTGCCAGAAAGACGGAGACGGTACTCGCAAGGTTGTTGGCAGTAACAAGGCCGGGTCTTGGATCCTTGGATGTGAATGACACGGCGGCGACCGCGAATGGGGCCGACCCGGTCTTGTAACTTCGCGGTGGTTGCCAGAAGGTGCCGTCTCCCTTCCCGAGAACAATCGAGACATCGCTGGAAAGGTTGTTGACTACAGCGACGTCTGTTTTGCCGTCACCGTCGAAGTCTCCGGTGACCATCGCCATCGGCCCCGCGTTTGCCCCGAAGGCTGTCCCTTTCGTAAAGGTGCCGTCTCCTTTTCCCAAAAAGACAGTGATGTCGTCCATCTCGCCGTTGACGACCAGCATATCCAAATGGCGATCGCCATTCAGGTCCAGGATAGAAACGCCCAACGGTCGATGGCCGGTCTTATAAGAAATCGGTTGATGGAATGTCCCATCGCCTTTGCCCAAAAAGATCGCCACGGCGCTGCTCATCTGCCCCCCCTGAGTGACCGCGAGATCCAAAATCCCGTCCTCATTGAGGTCCGCCGCCACCACCGCCGTGGGCGTGTCACCATATTCGTACAGGGCTTTTTGGACGAATGAACCATCGCCGCGACCCAATAAGATCATGAGTTTGTCGTTTCGAAGCGCCACAGCAAGGTCCGGGCGCCCATCCTTATTGAAGTCCGCACAGACCAGCGCAATCGGGGATTTGACAGCCGGATATACGTCGTTCTGGATGAACTGCCCGCGTCCATTTCCCAATAAAATCGTCACCCGATTATTTCCGACGTTGGCGACGGCGAGATCGAGGAGTCCATCGCCGTTCAGATCATGCAGGATGACCGCCCGGGGTTGTTCAGGCACTCGCAATGTCATTGGGTCGCGGAAGCTACCGTCGCCGTTTCCAAGGAGAATACTCAAGGAGTCGCTGCCGATATTGGTCGTCACGAGATCCGCCCAGCCGTCCCCATTAATATCTCCCGAGACGACGTTGGTCGGATTCTTGCCGACCGCATAGGTGTGGTAAAGATAGAACAAGTCAGGGACTTGATGGGACTCCCGTTGGCTACAAGCGATACCGGTGAAGAGAACCACGCTCGCTAGGAGCTGCACCATGCGTAGCAGGGACTTTTTCATGGCCGCCGCATTGTAGCGGGTCATCACAACCGGCGCAACGTACGGAATTATCTCTTTTCTCATGCATCAGGGTCCCTTGCGCTGCTTTTTGCCCTGCGATAGACTTTCAACCATGCCGGTCGTCTACATTGAAGATTTGGCTCAGCATTTTGAGCAAGAGGTAAGCATTCGCGGATGGCTACGCCACAAGCGGATGGGCGGCAAGATCGCTTTTCTCATCTTGCGCGATGGGACCGGCGACATGCAGGCGGTCATGAGTAAGGCGACGGTGGGGGAGGAGTTGTTTGCACAGGCAAACAAGTTGACGCAAGAATCGTCAGTGATTGTGACCGGAAAGGTACGGGCAGACCCCCGGGCGCCGGGCGGGTGTGAATTGGATGTCCGGGACCTCCGGCCTGTCCAACTCGTGGCGCAGGAGTTTCCGATCCAGGCAAAGGAGCACGGTACGGGCTTTCTTATGGAGAACCGGCATCTCTGGCTTCGCTCGCATCGGCAACACGCGATTCTTCGTGTTCGGCACGAAATTATTCGAGCCTGCCGAAATTTCTTCGACGACCGCGGGTTTGTTTTGGTCGATACGCCGATTTTTACACCCAATGCCTGCGAAGGGACGACCACGCTGTTCGAGACCGATTATTTCGGTGAGAAGGCTTACCTGACACAAAGCGGGCAACTGTACAACGAAGCGACGGCAGCCGCCTTCGGAAAGGTCTACTGCTTCGGGCCCACATTTCGCGCCGAAAAATCCAAGACCCGCCGCCATCTGATGGAATTCTGGATGATCGAACCTGAGGTGGCGTATGCCGAACTTCAGGATATGATGGCGCTGGCCGAAGAGTTTTTGATCGTTATCGTCCGCTCAGTTCTCAAGCTTCGCAGAGAGGAGCTGAAGGTCTTGGAGCGCGATGTGAGCAAGCTCGAGGCCATTGCCGCTCCCTTCCCGCGGATCACCTATCAGGAGGCCGTGGAGCGGCTTCAAGAGCGCGGCAATCCTATTCAGCCAGGGGACGATTTCGGTGGCGATGAGGAAACAATTCTGTCGAAGGAATTCGACCGGCCAGTGATCGTCCATCGCTATCCAAAGATCATCAAGGCCTTTTACATGCAAGAAGATCCGGAGAATCCCGCGTTGGCGCTCTGCATGGATGTCCTCGCGCCTGAAGGCTATGGTGAAATCATCGGAGGCGGGCAGAGGATCCATGAGCGCGACAAGCTGGAAGCGCGGCTGAAGGAGCACCGCCTTTCTGAAGACGCCTTCAAATGGTATTTGGATTTGCGAACGTTCGGTTCTGTTCCCCACGCAGGATTCGGAATGGGCATCGAGCGCGCGGTCGCATGGATTTGTGGTCTTGAGCATGTCCGTGAAACCATCCCATTCCCGCGCATGCTCTACAAAATCTACCCCTAAGTACCTCACCGTTTTTCCCAGTACAACGTCCTGGGCTGTTTTCCCATCTGGGCTGAGTTATCAACAGGCGATTGACCCCCCGAATGTTTTTTCTATGTGTCCGTAAAACCTGTTTTTTAATCTTGACATCTTTCAAAGACCGCCTATACTGCAGAAGCTCAGTGGGTAAGAGTGGGAGTAAGTGGAAAGCGGGTGGATCGTGCATCGGCCCGTGATGTTAACGGAGGTTCTGGCCTGGCTTCAACCTCGCGCCGGAGCGGTCTACATGGATGGCACTGTCGGTGAGGGCGGCCACCTGGTCGGATTTGATCGGGACGCCGAAGCACTTGGAGCCGCTGAGCGCGCGTTACAACCGTATGGAGAGCGGGCGATGTTGATTCACGCGCGCTACCGGGAAGCCGCAAGTGTCCTGCCGAAGATCGGCCTTTGCAGTCTAGATGGAATTCTCCTGGATTTGGGCGTCTCATCCCGACAACTCGACGCCGCTGCCCGCGGCTTCAGTTTCCAGAACCAGGGTCCTCTGGATATGCGGATGGATGCCCGTGAAACGACGACCGCGGCCGACCTCGTCAATCGTCTTCCAGAAACAGAGCTGGCCAGAATCCTCTATGAGTACGGGGAGGAGCGCTATTCACGGCGAATCGCGCGGGCCATTATTCGCAGGCGCGAAGGAGGTCCGATTCTGACGACGCACGCTCTCGCGGACGTTATTCGCAGCGTCGTTCCACGTGTCTATCTGCACGGCCGCCTGCATTATGCCACGAGGACCTTTCAAGCCCTCCGGATTGCCGTAAACCATGAGCTTGAGGATCTTGCAGACTCCATCCGCATGCTCGCCGGTTTTCTATGCCCCGGCGGGCGGCTAGTCATCCTGTCTTTCCATTCACTCGAAGATCGGATCGTCAAACATGGATTTCGAGAGCTCAGCCGCGATCCGGCCGAGGAATTTCTGATTCTAACGAAGAGACCGATCCAGCCCTCTCGTGAGGAATGCACCGCGAATCCACGAGCGCGAAGCGCGAAGTTGCGGGTTCTGGCCCGCAAGGAGGCAGCATGAAGTTCCTCATCGGCACATTCCTGTGGGCCCTGACGCTTATAGCCGTGTGCGAGAAAGTCGACGTCTACCGCACTGGATATGCGATTGAACAGCTGCGCGCCGAAAAAAAACAGGCTCAGCACGAACAGCGCGCCTTAGAATTGGAACTGGCGAGAGTCACCGCCCCGGAGCAGATTGAGCGGGTGGCGTTGACCAAGCTCGGCATGATCCGCCCACGCTATGATCAGGTGGTGTTGGTCGGCCCGCGTCCCAAACCCGTGCCCCCGCCGAGTCAGGGAGTGCTGCCGGTGGCGCACTTTGCGACGCAGTGAAGGGGTCCAAGGGAAAAAGCGGCCGTCTCGGCGGACCGGAGGAAAAGGGTCGGTCTTGGCCGACCCAGGGCTGGGTGGGTGAAATGGCTGGGCGGGTGAGATAGCCATGTTCGAGCCTCGAGAGAAGCGATGGCGAGTGATTGCCGCCGGCGTTCTGCTGGGTCTCGGCTTCTTCGTAATCCTGGCGCGTTTGTTTCAGTTGCAAGTGATTCAGGC
Source organism: Nitrospirota bacterium (assembly GCA_005877525.1). Lineage (GTDB taxonomy): Bacteria > Nitrospirota > Nitrospiria > Nitrospirales > NS-4 > NS-11. Next base: position 1,631 of record VBON01000027.1, on the reverse strand, counting down.
AGCGGATCTCGGACAAAAAGCCGGGCGCCAGCACCATAAAGTGCTGACGATCGAGGGGGGCCGGGGAACGATCTACGATCGGAGTGGGAAAATCCTCTCCATGAATTTGGATGTTCCCTCGGTCTTCGGCGCGCCCCGGGTGATCACCGATACGCGGCGCACCGCTTCCCATTTGGCGCGGGTGCTTCTCGTCGACGCGGGGCAGGTGGAAGCCAAGCTCAAGAACGGACGCGACTTTGTTTGGCTTGAGCGACGTCTGGCTCCGGACAAAGCAGAGCGCTTGCGGGCGCTGTCGCTGCCCGGAATCGGCTTGATTCCTGAGGCGCGGCATTTCTATCCCAATGGCACACTGCTCGCTCACGTGCTCGGCTTTGCGAGTATCGACAACGAAGGCCTGGAGGGGTTGGAGCGAAGATACGATGCTCAGCTCCGCGGGGAGCGAGGACATTTTATCGTCGAGCGTGACGCCCTGGGCGGAGCGGTGTTTCCCAAGGGCTTGAATTACGCCGCGCCATCCGCCGGCAAGGATCTCATCCTCACCATTGATGAAGTGATTCAATATATTGCCGAGCAAGAACTTGACCAAGCCGTTACGAAGACCAGGGCGAACGGCGGCGTGGCAATCGTGAGCGAGCCGAAAACGGGTGCTATCCTGGCTTTGGCGGTACGGCCGACCTTCGATCCCAATCATCCCGGTTCGGATGCGAACCTCTCGAGGAACCGGGCCATCGCAGACATCTATGAACCGGGATCGACATTCAAAATAGTGACGGCCGCTGCGGCCCTCGAAGAGGAGCTGTTTTCGCCGGACGATCTTGTGTACGGCGAAGACGGCAAGTATGTGGTAGAAAAGACTGTCGTCCATGATCATCACAAGCACGGCTGGATGACGTTTGCCGAGGTGCTTCATAAGTCGAGCAATATCGGTATTATTAAGGTGGGTCAACGCCTCGGTCCGGAGAGGCTCGCGAAGTACGTCACGGCGTTCGGCTTCGGGCAGAAAACCGAGGTAGACCTTCATGGGGAAGTTCGAGGATTGACGAAGCAGCCGCATGCCTGGGGGTCTCGTTCGCTGGCTTCTATTTCGATGGGGCAGGAAGTGGGGATTACTGCTCTGCAATTGGCGATGGCGGTATCGGCGATCGCCAATGGAGGATGGGTGATGCGTCCCTATATTGTTTCGGAAATCAAAGCCTCATCCGGACTGACGCTGGCGAGATTCGAACCGGCCGCTCGTCGCCGCGCCATTTCTCCGACCACGTCCCGCGTGATGACTGATATCTTGCGAGGGGTCGTGCTCCCGGGGGGGACCGGCACAATGGCGGCCCTGTCAGGGTATGACGTCGCCGGCAAAACCGGCACGGCCCAAAAGCTGGATCCGAACACGGGGCGATATTCGAAGACGCGCACAGTCGCGTCGTTTGTCGGGTTTCTGCCTGCTGATGATCCTCAACTGACGATCCTTGTGGTGATCGATGAGCCCAAGACCGAACAATGGGGAGGAACGGTGGCAGCGCCCGTCTTCCAGCGGATCGCGGCGCAAACGGTGCAGTACCTCGGGATATTGCCCAGGGATGTCAGCGGGCAGGTTCTGGCGGCGCAAGCGCCTGAAGCCTCCAAGCGCTCGAAGT
>VBON01000026.1 GCA_005877525.1 Nitrospirota bacterium | reverse complement strand
AACGACAATCAGATGTCGATCTCGCCGAATGTCGGCTCGCTGTCGGCGTATCTCAATCGCACCTACACCGGGGAATTCGTCACGCGCGTGCGAGAAGAGACGCAACAGCTACTGAAAGCGATTCCTCGCTTTGGAGATTCCCTCAGCAGACTCGCCCATCGAGCCGAAGAACTGGCCAAGGGCATTATCTTGCCTGGGCTCCTCTTCGAAGAGTTAGGATTCCGGTACGTCGGCCCGATCGACGGCCACAGCTTCGAGCATCTTTTAGGCACCCTCAGAAACGTGCTCAAACTCAAGGGGCCGACGCTGTTGCATGTCATCACCAAGAAGGGCCTCGGCTATGAACCGGCGATGAAGGACCCGGTATGGTTCCACGCCTGTTCCGCCTTCGACCGGCAGACCGGCCGTCCGTTGAAGCAAGCTTCGAAGCCGTCCTACACCGCCGTTGCCACCAACACCTTGTGCCGGCTGGCGCGTCAAGATCGCCGGATCGTGGCTATCACTGCCGCGATGTGTGAGGGGACCGGATTGACGGGCTTCGCGAAGGAATTCCCTGATCGTTTCCACGACGTGGGCATTGCGGAACAACACGCGTTGACATTTGCCGCCGGCCTTGCCACCCAGGGGCTGAGGCCGGTGGTGGCCATGTACAGTACTTTTCTGCAGCGGGCGTTCGATCAGATCGTGCATGACATCGCTACGCAAAACCTGCCGGTAACGATCATGATCGATCGCGGGGGACTGGTCGCCGAGGACGGCACGACACACCATGGAGCCTTCGACTACGCTTTCTTGCGCCACGTGCCCAATATGGTCATGATGGCTCCCAAAGACGAGAACGAATTGCAGCATATGGTGAAGACCTGCCTGACGTATGAAGGTCCGGCCGCGGTTCGTTATTCGCGCGGCTGCGCGTGGGGCGTCCCCATGGAGCCGTCTCCGACCGCCATTCCGATCGGACAGGGCGAATTGCTGCGGGAGGGGACGGATCTCGCGCTGGTCGCGATCGGGGTCACGGTTCTGCCAGCGATGCAAGCGGCTGAGCGATTGGCGGAAGAAGGGATCTCCGCGGCCGTCATCAATGCCCGCTTTGTGAAGCCTCTCGATACGGTCTTGATCACACGGGTCGCCCGGCGGGTGAAGTGTCTATTGACCGTGGAGGAAGGCTGTCGCATGGGAGGCTTTGGATCGGCGGTCCTTGAAGCATTGTCGGAACAGGATGTCATTAACTTACCGACCCGAGTCTTGGGTCTTCCGGATAAATATATTGAGCAGGGATCTCAAGATATTCTCCGGGCGCGCTATGGGCTGACCGCGGAAGGGATCTACGAAGAGGCAAAGGGATTACTGGCGACGGTTGAGCTGGGCGTACAGGCAAGACGATAGCATGTTCATTACACGGTGCAAGACGAAACAGGTTCGCGTGGGGCGAGTGCCGATCGGTGGCGGCGCGCCGGTGGTCGTCCAGTCGATGACGACGCCCGACACTGCTGACGTACAGGCCACGGTCGCTCAGATCCACGAACTTGAGCAAGTCGGCTGCGAGATTGTTCGCGTCACGGTGAATACGCCGGAAGCCGCCGCGGCGCTCCCGGCCATCAGATCCCAAATCACGATCCCGCTGATCGCCGACATTCATTTCGATCACCGGTTGGCGCTCAAAGCGGCGCAGGTCGTGGATTGCGTCCGGATCAACCCCGGCAACATCGGCGCTTGGTGGAAGGTCGAGGAAGTCGTGAAGGCAGTGCGTGAGCGGAACATTCCTCTGCGGATCGGGGTGAACGGTGGCTCGCTGGAGCGGGAATTGCTGGCGAAGTACGGATATCCTACGGCGGAAGCCCTGTGTGAATCTGCTCTGAATGCCGTCCATGCCCTCGAAGATATCGGCTTCACCAATATGAAGGTGTCCCTGAAGGCTTCCGACGTGCACATGGCCGTCGATGCCTACCGATTGTTCTCGTTGCAGTCGGATTACCCCTTGCATCTTGGTATTACCGAAGCGGGCACGCTGCTGACCGGTTCGATCAAGTCGGCCATCGGCATCGGCATGCTCCTCGCGGACGGGATCGGCGACACGATTCGTGTCTCGCTGGCCGCCGATCCGGTGGAAGAGGTGAAGGTGGGCTTTGAAATTCTGAAGTCGCTCGAACTGCGCCATCGCGGTGTCAATGTCATTGCGTGTCCGACGTGTGGCCGCGTAGAGATCGACGTGGTCAAGTTGGCCAATGAACTGGAGAAGCGCCTGGGCCACATCCGAGTGCCGCTGAATGTCTCGGTGCTGGGCTGCGTGGTGAACGGGATCGGCGAGGGCAAGGAGGCGGATATCGGGATTGCGGGCGGCGAGGGCGTCGGAATTCTCTTTAAGCACGGCAAGCTTATCCGCAAGGTGAAATCAGAAGAGTTGTTGGACACCCTCCTGGCCGAAATCGAGATCATGGCGAAAGAAAAAGAAGCAGAGCTGTATGGCGACGGCAACGGCAACGTGAACGGTGAGCACGGCGAGCCGACCGCAAGTCCCATCCCTGCCACAGGTCATTCAGGCAACAAGGAGATCCCGCTGCTTAAGGCGTAAGGCCCTGGACCACGTTTCCCTCCTTGTCTGGCTGGTTCTTCCCCTCTATAATCCACACACAAGGCGCCGTACCCAAGTGGTTAAGGGAGCAGTCTGCAAAACTGCGATGCGGCGGTTCGACCCCGCCCGGCGCCTCCAAACCGAGCTTGCTCGTGCCGACCATCCTCTAATCAATTTTAGGATGGTCGGATAGCTTTCTTTGGCTTTCTTTAAGAAACAAGGCTAGCTCGTGCCGACCGTCACCGAATTAGTTTTGGGACGGTCGGAAAGTTTTCTTCGGCTTGCTTCAAGAAATCTCGCAGGTGCGCTCTCTAGCTCTTTCTACCCGTGTGATGGATGACAGCGAGCAAGGGCCGATGGTGTATCAGGATTTTGCGACTGGCTCTTGGTACAAAGAAAGAGGGCATTTGGCCAGGACTGTTTTCGCATGAGACGCAGCGATGAGCAAGTTACTGTAGGCTTCGCGAGACCGAATGCCTGTTGACCGATCCACGGTCTCTATAGCTGTCAAAAGATTGATGAGGGCTTCCCGGAGTGCGACGGAGAGATCGAGTTCCATGGGTACCTGCGTGTGACTACGGATATTATCGGCAGCAAACCGGAAAGCATTAGGGCGAAGCCACTTTTGCCCTTTCTCCGTTATGGGACAGTTCTAATACTGAGCAAACTTCGTCAGACGAAGGGAGGTTTTCGAGCGCGTTTTCCGCCAGGGTCTTTCTGGGAACCACCAGCTCACGCGATCATTTGAATGTCTGCTCGATCCATGTAGGAAAGCGGTACTTCAGTAGATAAAGTGCCCAGACAGCCTGCACCGTCGTATGGGAATTCGTCGCTGGTTGTCGAAAGCTGTATTCAAAGAGCTTGGGTCCCCAGCCGTACCAAGAGGCGATCCAACCGCCGTCCTGCTTCTGATTGGCCATCGCGCGCTCGACCAGTCGGCGCTTGATCAGATCCGGCCGTCCTGCCGCCAGGATGAAGGCGATCCGTTGCAGATAGAGATCGGTGACCCGTACATCCCACTGGGCCTCGAGCGCGATCCTTTCGCAGAGGTGGTTAATGAGATCATCCACCGCCTGTGAATGGTTTCCATACTCTCTATAAAGGAGTAGCGCAAAGAGTTGATGAGTGCGCGATCCCCACATGAATCGATTGGGCGCAAACATGTCTGCTCGCTCTGTATCGGATAATGGGACCTGACCCACGGCATGGGCGATCCAGCGCTGATACCGCTCGTAGGAATCGAGTTCACGTCCGCTTGGCGGTAGCACCTGTGCTGTTCTATCCACCAAACGCCGCCAGACCGTATGGGAGCCGCTAAACGGATTGTGCAGATACCGATCCACAATTTGTCGCAGGCGGTGATCGCCGGAGAGATCTGCCATGTCGGCGATCATATATAGCAGCGCCGGGTTGTCTTCGTCTGGATTCGCGACTATCCAGTCAGTTCCACCCTGGACCGCCCGTTCAAACTCTGCGCCAAAAGCCGCGCGTGATGTGGGCAAGAAAGAAATGTTGTTATTGAGAAGAGCCGCTGCCACGCCCACGCCGGATAAAAGGAACAGGCTCACAAACCACCGACGCATCTGTAAAGAGGACTGAATGTTGAAAACCACGGTAGACTATGTTGCGAATAGGGTTTTCAAGATCCGAGGCCTCGGCTCAATCCAAGCGTGACGATTTTTTGGACGAGACTCGGGTAGGCGATTCCAGCGGCCTTCGCCGCCGATGCGAATTCTTCGATCTCCGCGATTTCCGGATTCGGGTTGGCTTCTAGAAAATACAGTGTCCCGTCCGAAGCCAATCGGTAATCGATCCGCGCGTATCCGTCGAGCTCAAGAATTTTGAAGATGCGCCGGCTGGTTCGCACGATCTGACGTTCCAGTGCCGCATCCAAGTTCTTCGCGGGGTGCTGCTTGATGCCGTGCTTGAGTTGATAGTCGGGATTATGCTTGACGCGAGCGGTGGCAATGGCGGCGCTCCCGGGCGCGAGGTTGGAGAATTCGAGCTCCCAAATGGGCAAGACCTGGACTCGCTTGTTGCCGATGGCGCCCACATAGATCTCCCGGCCCTCGATATACTGCTCGGCGATCGCATCGGTGTTGATGCTCTTGTGGATAAAGGCTACACGTTCCTCCAGTTTTTCCGGGGTGTCCACAATGGATGCCTGCGAGATGCCGAGGGACGACTCCTCGGTAAGGCTCTTGACGATCAGCGGGAAACGCAGTCCCCGGGGCGGGCGGGCCCGGTGGCCACGAGGAAAAACCGTAAAGGTCGGCACGCGGATCCGATGGTAGGTCACAAGCTTCTTCGACAGCGCCTTTCCCCGGGCAAGGACCAGTCCCCGCGGGTTGCAGCCGGTGTAGCATACCCGGAGGAGTTCCAGGAGGCCGACCACGTGCTGATCAAATTCAGCGATGCCATGGAATTCTTCGAGGAGGTTGAACACGATTTGCGGTTTCCAGTCAGTCACGGCCGAGCGAATCGGCATCAACTCATCCTGAACACCGAGGACCTGCACCTCATGGCCGAGCCCGCGCAACGTCGTGACGATGTCGTATTCGGTCTTGATGGCGTACGCCTCTTTCTCACTCAAGCCATCTAAGGTTTCGGGGGGCAACAGCGAGGGATGCATGAGCGCCAGGACGCGAAGCTTTTTGACGCGCGGTGTCTTCATAAGGCGATCCGGTTGGGGCGGCGCGAGAGGAACAGCATCGTTTTGGCGGTGAGGAGTTTGGCAAAGTCCTTGAGCAGCTTTCGCTCGGAACGCGCTACGCGAAGCTTTAGCTGGCGGCTTCGTCCGATCATGTCGTCGAGAACGTGTTCCAGGGCAAACAGGTATTCACCAGTGTTTCGGGCGACCAGGGCGCGAATCCGTCCACGGTTGCATCGCAAAAACTTGGAAGCGAGCTCGCGGCCGTGAAACCTTGGGTCATTTGAAAACAGGCGCATCAGGTCGCGGTCATAGATATCCGCATAGCTCTGGTCGTAGCGTTCGCGCTTATCCGCATAGTAATCGCCCAACATGATCTTCAGGGAATGGAGAGGATCAACCTGCTTGCGCGATGAGATCAGAGGGCGCATCTGCTTCACCTCATCCATCAATTCTTCGACGTATTCAAGCTTCTTGAGCGCAGGCCAGCCGTGATACCGTTTGCGCCAGGTGGCGCGGGGCTGGAGCCAGACCGCGAAAGTCTCTGCGAAATCCTCATCCGGATGGCTCTGGGCGTAATAGAGCCGCAGGTGCTGTACATAGCGCCGGCTGGCGGGGTCGGGACGGTAGGATTCGGGATAGACCTGTGAAGACTTTCCGAACAACTGATGATAGCGCCGGCGTCGCTGAAACTGATACGCATGCTGAATGGCATGACCACATTCATGTCGCAGAATCTTCATGCAGTCTTCGCGGGTACCGCCTTCGACTTCGAGTACTTGTCGCTGTTCCAGGCGCATCAGTCGCGGGTGCGCGAGGTAGAAGGGAATGGCGATACCAGGTACGCCTTCCGGGGAGAACCAGTCGTGCGATAGCCAGACATGGGGGCAAAAGCGAATAGAGCGCCGTGTGAGTTCCTTGCATAGTCTGGCAACACAGTCCGTAAGCCAGCTGCCATCCAAGGACAACCCCAGATCGCACATACGTAAATTGAGTAGTTCGTCGTCAGAGTGATGCGTGAAGAGTGCCGGGTGAGGGCGACTGTTGCGGGCGGTAATTCGAGGCACACGGGCAAGTGTTGATTTAGACGGCACCGTTGCACCTTCCATGGCGTAGAAGTGGTTTGTCCTCGGGCACACATAAGTATATCGGAAGTAAAGGTAAATTACTAAATGGAAGCCGCGGATAGTCCGCGCGTGAGGTCGAGCACCGCATCCGTCTTAAGGCCTAGGAGGCATTCCGAAGCACCGTCGCACGACCTGCTTGAATTGATCGTTCTCAACGGGTTTCAACAGAACGTCATCGGCGCCGGCGGCTATTGCCAGCGCGGCAAAACGTTCATCTTTGTTGGCGGTGATGATCACCACCGGAAGCATCGGGTAAAGGCGTCTGACTTCTTGCAGTACCTCCAGGCCGTCGATTGCCGGTAGCATAAAATCGAGAAGAATCCCGGTGGGAAGCATTTTCTCCATGGCCAACAGGGCCTCAAGAGCATTTCCTGCGGTCTCCACGGTATACCCCAGGGACTCCAGGCGATCCTGAAGGACCTGGCGAATATCAGGATCGTCATCGATGATGAGCAAGTGCTTCGAAACTGGACTAGCCAGCATGCTGTAGCGGTGCCTCCTTATTCCTCATCCGGTCATAGAGGGACCCTGTGACTTACAGCAACAGTTGTGCCGTAGATGCTTGTTTGACATTTACAATTAAAATCAGTGGATTCAATCCGGCTGGGGGAATCACGAAAATCAGAGGTGTATCTCACTGGGTAATCGGGTGTATCCATAAATCTCAATGAACAGTCAGGGCCGAAGACTATTCTCCGTCGGGAAATGCGAAGACTCGGAATGGCGGAATTTAAGAGGGCGGCCAGCGGAGGGTCAAGGCGCCAGCCGCCC
>VBON01000347.1 GCA_005877525.1 Nitrospirota bacterium | reverse complement strand
GGCGGCTGGCTGGAGTTCGACAAGGCCATCGCCACCCCCGACATGATGGGGAACGTCGGAAAGCTCGGGAAGGTCTTGGGCCCGCGAGGGCTCATGCCAAACCCGAAGACGGGCACCGTCACGTTCGAAGTGGCCAAGGCAATCAGCGATATCCGCAAAGGTCGCGTGGAATTCAAGATTGAAAAAGCCGGCATCGTTCACGTACGCATCGGGAAAGTCTCATTCGAGGCGAACAAACTTCGCGAAAACGGGGCCATGCTGTTGGATTCGGTCATGAAGGCCAAGCCTGCTTCCAGCAAGGGGCGCTATTTGAAATCCGTGACTGTGACCTCCACGATGGGGCCGGGGATCCCCTTGGACGCCGTGGCGTTGGGCAAGGCCAGTGAATGATTGCGACGAGGGGAGCCCGTTATGCGTAAAGAGCTGAAGGGGCAGGCGGTTGCCGAGCTCCATGAGAAATTCGGCCGGGCGAGAGTAGCGGTCCTGACGGAGACCGTGGGCCTCAACGGTAACGAAGTCACCGAATTGCGCCGCCTGCTTCGGGGGGTCAAGGCTGAACTCAAGGTGGTGAAGAATACCCTTGCCGTTCTCGCCTCCGAGGGTACACCCATGGCGGGCGTGAAGGAGCATTTTAAAGGCGCGTTGTCGGTGGCGATCGGGTATGACGATCCAGCCCTGCCGGCGAAAATTCTCCGCGACTTCATCGCGAAAGAGAAACGCGACAAGAAGATGCGGATCACCGTCGGGATGGTGGAGGGAAACGTCTTCGACGCCGCACGCATCAAAGCGGTCGCCGAATTGCCCTCACGCCAGGTCCTGCTGTCACAATTACTCGGAGGCATGCAGGGGCCGCTTAGCGGCCTGGTCGGCACATTAAACGGCATTCTCGGCAATTTCGTTGGAGTATTGATCGCGATTAAGGATAAACCCAAGGAGGGTGTGATGGCAGAAGCGACAGCGACGAAGCTCACCAAAGACGACTTCATTAAGATGATCGAGGGCATGACCGTCCTAGAGCTGGACGATTACGTCAAAGCCCTGCAAGACCGCTTCGGTGTCACGGCTGCGGCGCCGGTCGCGGCTGGTTCAGCGGGCGGCGCCGGTGGGGGAGCCGCGGCTCCTGCGGAAGAAAAGACAGCCTTCGATGTGATTCTTACCGCTGCCGGGGACAAAAAGATTCAAGTCATTAAGGTGGTGCGCGAGGTCACCAATCTCGGCTTGAAAGAGGCCAAAGACCTCGTGGAAGGCGCGCCGAAGCCGGTGAAGACAGGGCTCACCAAGGAAGAAGCCGACACGGTTAAGAAAAAGCTGGAAGAGCAGGGCGCGAAGGTCGAGATAAAGTAAGGGTCATCCACCGACGGCTTTTCATATGTGGGGGGAAGAATGCCCGAATTTATTGGCAGCAGCAGTCTGATCGAACGCAAGGACTTTTCCAAAATTCCGCGGAACATTGAGGTTCCAGACCTCATCGAGATTCAAAAGCGGTCCTACGACACTTTCTGCAGATGGACGCTGAGCCGGATCGCCGCGAGGACAAGGGACTGCAAGCGGCGCTCACCAGTGTGTTTCCCATCGCCGACTATAACAACACGGCGGTGCTGGAGTTCGTCAATTACAGCCTGGGAACGCCTAAGTACGATGTGCGGGAATGCGCCGAGCAGGGCATGAGTTACGGCGCCCCGCTGAAGATCCGGGTCAGATTAGTCGTCTTGGACCGCGAGGACAAGTCTCCGAGCAAGAAGGTGCTCGATGTGCGCGAGCAGGAGGTGTACGTCGGCGAGCTGCCGTTAATGACCGATCGAGGGACGTTCATCATCAATGGGACGGAGCGTGTCGTTGTGAGCCAATTGCATCGCTCGCCCGGTGCATTCTTCACGCACGACAAAGGCCGTACCCATGCCAGCGGGAAAATTCTGTATTCCGCCCGAATTATCCCCTACCGCGGATCCTGGCTCGACTTCGAGTTCGACGTGCGCGATATCATCTATGTCAGAATCGACAGGCGACGCAAGATGCCTGCCACGATCCTCCTCAAGGCGTTTGGCTACAGCACAGATGATCTTCTCCGCATGTACTACCCGGTCGAGGAGATCCTGGTCCAGCTACCCGGTCGAGGAGATCCTGGTCCAGAAAGGGAAGTTGTGGCGCAAATTGGATGCCGAAATTCATGCTGGCCTGCGGGTACCCTACGACCTCAGTGAAAAAGGCACCCGCGAACCCATTGCGCGGGAAGGTTCGAAGCTGACCAAGGCCATGATCGCCCGATTGAAATCGGCGGGTCACAAAGAGATCGAGGTCAAGCCGGAAAGCATCATCGGCCGAACAATCCTGGTTGATCTCGTGGACCCGGGCACCAAAACCACCTTCCTCGAGAAAAATCAGCGGCTGACGAAAGAGGTCCTCGCAAAGGTGGCTGAGAGCAAGCTCGACTCGTTTAAAGTGGTGTACTGGGACAATCTGACCATCCCGTCGGTTATCGAGGACACGCTGGAAAGCGAGAAAACCAATTCCAAAGAAGAGGCCATGGTCGAGATCTACAAGCGACTGAGGCCAGGCGAGACCCCGTCCATTGAGACGGCCAAGACGCTCTTTGAGAATTTGTTCTTCAACTCGAAGCGCTACGATCTGTCGCCTGTCGGTCGCCTCAAGCTTAATAAGAAGCTTG
>VBON01000346.1 GCA_005877525.1 Nitrospirota bacterium | reverse complement strand
AAGGAGGCTTGGGCGACGCCGTTCGGGGGAAAGGCACCGGTGCCCTTGTTCGCGAAGATGGGCGTATATTCTTCGCTCGCGGCTTCATCGATGTGCGGCTTGGCATACTCCAAGGTGATCGTGGTCATGCCCATCTTGCGCGCCGTCTTCTCGATCTTGGCCTTGCAGCGGCGGCGCTGGAAGCCGGCGGGAACTGCGCGGATGGCATCCTTGGCATCCTTGGTCCAGGACATGGGGACATCGTCGTAGGCCAGCTCGGTCTCCAGAATCCCCTCGGTCTTCGCGGCCGCCTGGAACATGCTTCGATCGATCAATTTGAACTTAGCGGCGCCGGCTTTGCAGATCGGGCAGGCGACGGGCTGATCGCCCTTTGCCGTGTATCCACAGCCTTCGCAGAGATAGTAGTTCTGGCTCATGCGGTCGAGGTACGCCTGGGTCCCGGGGCTGACCGCCGGTTTTTCTTCCACGATGCCGGCCATCATGCCGGAGAGGGTCGAACCCACCATATCGCGCGCGACACCGTCGTCCGCCTTCATCGCATTGCGGTCGATGCCCTGCTCGTCCAAGGTCGCGCCGAGCTGCTTCATCGCCTCCATGGCGCCCTTCGGCAGGATATGACCGACCGCAGCGTCCACGACGGAATTGCTGATGATCGTGTGACCTTTCTCGATAGCATAGCGGTGGATCGCCGTCCTGGCGACGCCGCGTGCAAATACCGGGATCTTCTCCATCCGCCGGAGCGCTTCCTCGGTC
>VBON01000028.1 GCA_005877525.1 Nitrospirota bacterium | reverse complement strand
CCATTGACCCATTGCATTTAAGGAGCAATGGGTACCCCGACAGGCTCTCTACCCGTAGGACCGATCCTTTTCCCTATCTCACCCGCCCGCTCCGGATCGGCCGAGACCGATCCTTTTCCCGATCACGTCCATCCTTGGCGTCCAAAGATGCGGTCAAGATCCTCAATCGTTAGTCGCATAGCGACGCGCCGGCCGTGCGGACAGGTACTCGGCAAACCTGCTTCCCGCCAATCCTCCAACAGCTGCCGGATCTCCGCAGACTCCATTCGACGGCCTGATCGAACGGCGCTATGACAGGCCATGGAGGCCAGCGCCGCATGGTAGCGCTCCTTGAAGGACACTGTCGAGACCTCGTTTTCCCAATCCTCCACCAAAGCTCGCAGGAGCGACTCCGGATCCACCCTCGCCGTTTGCGTCAGCAACGCCGGCATGGCCCGCAGCAGGAAGGTGCCGCCGCCGAAATCTTCAACCTCAAATCCCAGGCGCTCCAGGTCGCTCCCATGCGCCCGGATAACCATTGCGGCGCTGGCCGGGAGCTCTATGCGACCCGGCAACAGCGCCTGTTGCGACGCGATGTTCCCCTGGCCAAATTCGGCCGACAGGCGCTCAAACAGCACGCGCTCGTGGGCCGTATGCTGATCGACGATCTGCAGTTCTTCTCCGACTTGAGCTAGCAGATACCGTTCCGCAATCTGTCCCAGTGGTTGCACGACGGAGTCCACAGCGGGCAGATAGGGCTGCGTGGCTTCGGCCGCACGATCGACCGGCGACGCAGAACCAGAAGATACAGGACCGGTCAGCGTCGTGTAGGGCTGGGTCGGCGGGCCGGAAAATTCGGCCACCATCGCCCCGATGGAAACGGCCGTCTGCGCGCTGACCGCAGCCCGAATCCATCGGCGGACCATCTCATGCAGGCGCTCTTGATTGGAGAAGCGCACTTCCCGCTTGGCCGGATGGACATTCATGTCAAGTGATCGCGGATCGATGGTGAGGTGCAGGACGAACCGCGGGTGTCGCCCTTTGGCCAGATAGGTGCCATAGGCTTCGTAGACGGCGTGGGCCAAGGAGGGGCATTTGACCCATCGTTGATTAACCAACATCTCCTGCGGCGTGCGAGAAAGACCGCTTTCCAGGGGCCGCGAGGAAACGCCTTCGAGTCGAAGCTCGTCATCCTCCTGGGTGATGTCGACACAGCCGTCCACGAGCGCGAGCCCATAGATTTGTTGGATCCGCTCCCGCCCTGACCGTACCGGCGCGAACTCCAGCACGGACGCCCCATTGTGCAAGAGTCGAAAATGGATCTTGGGAAACCCCAGCGCGAGACGCTGGATGACCTGGCAGATATGGCCGAACTCGGTCGCGGGACTTTTGAGGAATTTCTTTCTGGGCGGCGTGTTGTAGAAGAGGTCGGCAACTTCGACCATCGTCCCCGGCGGCGACGGGGCCTCCCATTGGCCCTTGATCGAGCCGCCTTCCAAGCTGATCTCAGTGCCGCAGGACGCGCCCGGGGCGGCGGTCACCAGCCGCATGCGCGAAACCGCGGCGATGCTGGGAAGCGCTTCGCCGCGAAAGCCCAATGTGCGGATCGTGAAGAGATCGGCGTCCGTCCGGATCTTGCTGGTGGCGTGGCGAAGAAACGCACAGGCCGCATCCGCCTGGGACATGCCTTCGCCGTCATCCGTCACACGTATGTGCCGCCGCCCGGCCTCAGCCACCTCCACCGTGATCCGGCCCGCACCCGCGTCAATAGCGTTCTCGACCAGTTCTTTCACCGCGGAGGAAGGCCGCTCGACAACTTCACCCGCTGCAATTCGGTTCGCGACCTCGAGCGACAAGACCGCGATCTTTGAGCTCATCGAAGCTCAGCAAGCCTCTGCTTGGCGCGCGCGGCTTCGTCCGATTGCGAATATTCTTCAATGACCCGTTTGAACAGGCTTCGGGCCTTCGCCAGATCGCCCAGTTCCGCGTAGCCGGCGCCGGCCTTGTAGAGCGCCGCCGGAACCTTATCGCTCTTGGGATGATTGGTGACCACGCGCTCATAGGCATCGACGGCAGATCGGTATTCGCGTTTATTCGCGTACGATTCTCCGATCCAGTACTGGGCATGTGCGGCAAGACTCGTGGATGGAAATTGACGAAGAAAACTTTCAAAGCCGGCCACCGCGAGATCGTAATTCCCTTTGAGGTAGTCATTATAAGCCAGATTGAACGAGGCTGTCGGCGTGAGGACAGCCTGATTCTCGAAGACTGCGGGCGGGGACGGCTTCCCGGCAGCGGCGGGTGGTGGCGCCGGCTTGGGCGGCGTCTTCGTGACGGGGTCCTCAGAGCGGCCAGAGAGAGACTCCGGCTGGTGAGCGCTCTCTTCAAGCTGTGTGATCACAGCTCCAAGTTTTTGATCGATGCCCTGTTGCCTGGTCTTAAGATCGGTGAGGGCCGCCTCCACCGCGTCCAGGCGCTTCAACGTCGTCGCCGGCAGCTGGTTCCGATCGGCCGCCTCGAGGCGCTTTCTCAGTTCCGCTTCGGTTTGTTTGAGCTTTTTATTGTCGCTTTGCAACTCTCGAACATCATCTCGGAGTTCCGTGAAGTCCGCGGTCGGCACGCAGCCCGACAACAGACACGCGGCAAGTACTAGCGGCATTGCTCTCATTGCAAGCTCGCAAGCTTCGTCCGTGCCTGTTTGGATTCTTCGGACCGAGGGTAATCGTTGATCAATTTCTTCAGCGCTGTTTTCGCCGCCATCTTGTCTTTCAGTTCCAAGAGGACCAGCGCCTTGCGATAGAGGGCAATCGATGCCTTGCCGCTCCTCGGATGATGCTGGATGACTTCCTCGTACGAAATCAGGCTTTTCTGATAGTCGCGCTTCTTCACGTAGCATTCGGCAATCCAGAAATGTGCATTGGGCACGAGATTTGAGCTTGGGTATTGGCTCAGGAAGCTTCGCAATGAGGCCAGCGCATTCTCGTACTGGTTCTGCTGAAATTCCTGGTACGCATGCTCGTACGCACTTTCGGCCGATGCGCTCGCCTCAGCGCTTGGCTTCTGTGTCCCGCTCGATGGCATGTTAGCCTGATCCGGTTCACTGGGGGCCGCGCTGGCGGTCCTCGGCCCTTGCAGTTGCTGGGCCAGTTTATTCAAGGCGTCCCCTTGCTCATCCACTCGCGACGCAAGCTTTCCCACCGATACGTCCAATACCTGTTTCAATTCTCCCAGGGCCCGCGTCGTGTCGTTGACGGACGTCATGGTCGCGCTGAGGCTCTTGTTCAAGACCTCGATCCGGGCTTCCATCTTTGCGTCCTGTTCTGATCCCCCCGCAACGTCGGCGACGCGACGGTCGATCTCGGCGGATTTTTCCGATAGGGTATGCAGAACCTTCGCTAAATCCCCGAGGGACGTTTTCAATTGATCGACCCGCGGTGTCAGGGTACGGATCTGCCCGTCCGCCTGCTTGTTAGCCTCCTCAAGCCTCGCCAGCGATCCGCCCTGCTGCTCCAATTGCGTGGACAGTTTGGTACCGACGGTCTTCACGGTCTCACTCATCTGCGCAAGGCTTTTGTCCACCTCCGTGAGGTGTCCAGCCAGGTTGTTCATCGTCGCCCGTCCCTCATCTTCGACCTTCTTAATCCGGCCTTCGATACGGCGGTCCTGGACGTCCAGGCGCTCGTCGATTTTCTTTCCGAGCGTCGTTAGCGTCTCTTGAATCCGGGTAGCGGCCGCGGCCTCCCGCTTATCGAGGGTTTCGAGGCGTGCTTCGACCTTGGCCACCTGCTGATCCACGCGCACGACCTGCTGGTCCAGTTTTGCCGTCTGCTTTTGGTCCAGGATTGCCAACCACTGTTGAGCGTTTTGCCGCAAACTGCTCACTTGATCTTCGACTCTTCCCTGCAGGGCCTCGATATCCTTTTTGGCCCGTTCGATGCGCCCTTCGACCTTCGTCAGATCCATCTCACGAAAGCTGCGCAGATCGCTGTTGAGCTTGGCAGCCAACTCCCGCGTCTGGCTCTGCTCGCGCTTGTTTTCTTCGATCAGTTGTTCCATCTTCGCGAGAGATTTCTCAGCTTCGCGCTGGGTCTGCCTTAACTGCTCGATCTTGGCTTCTAAGGAGGTGGTCTGTCCCTCGAACTTTTTGGAAGTTTCCCGCAGGTCCTGACCCGTCGCGCAAGCCCCCAAAGTTGCAGCGAACGCCACCAGACAGAAGCGAGAGGCGATGGAAGGCCGGTTCTGCATCATGCTATTTCCCCGCATCCACGGTCAGATGCGCGCGCCGGTTTTTCCAGTAACACGACTCGTTTCGGTCCATGCAGACCTGCCGTTCTTTGCCGAAACTGGTCACGCTGACCGGATTATGTATTCCAAGGTCCGCCAAATAGCGCCGGGTTTCCTTGGCCCGTTTCTCTCCTAACACAAGATTATATTCGCGGCTGCCACGCTCGTCGCAGTAGCCTTCGATGACGATCTTCGCCCCCGGATTTTGTTTCAGAAACCCCGCGCTTTCCGCCAAATTCTTTTTCCCCTCCTCCGAAAGGATCCATTTGTCGAAGGCAAAGTAAATATCGGCCAACTCCCGACGGTTCTCGTCGCGCATTTTGCGACTTTCGAGGTCCTGTGGCTCCGCTTTCGCGATCATCATCGGCGGGGTATCCCCTAAACGCTCTTCTCGTGAACCCTTGTTGAAGCCCTGAAGCGGGCCGGTCCCGATCGGTCCCAGCGATTCCGTGGATCGGCCGGAGAGACCTGACTCGCCGCTGCCATCCGGCCTTAGTCCCGCCGCCCCTTTGGTTCCCCCTTCACCCAACGAACCCTCACCCATCCCAGGCCCTTTGTCCATCATCTCGGGGCCGCCGGATCTCTGACCGCCAGGGGCCTTCCGCTTGGCGGACGCGTCCTCACTTTCCGCTCCCGTCGACGTGGCCATGACATTTTTCTTCGAACACCCGCCCAGCGCAAGCACTCCTATTAAGCTGACAATAATCACCCACTGAAGCGACCTGCCGTATGGTTTTATCATATGTCCTCTCTCCTCCTAGCCAACCATTGCGAACGGTTTCGTTCAGGGAACTGACCAGGCGGGGTCGTCGTTATACGACCCGTTCGTCGTCAAGCGTTCCACTTCGGTTCCATCCAATGCCATCATGTAGATATCTCGCCGGCCGTGCCGGGTCGAACTGAATGCGATGTGTCTGCCGTCTGCCGCCCACGAGGGGGACTCATCATTGCCGTTTCCGGCAGTCAACCGGCGCCATTGCTGTCCGTCAGGGCTCATCACGCAAATTTTTAGAAGTTTGCGGTCATCCCGGCAGACATAGGCAATCCAGTTTCCCTTGGGAGACCAGACCGCCGCGGTGTTGTAGCTTCCTTCGAAGGTCAATCGGCGGACGTTGGAGCCGTCCGCGCTCATGAGATAGACCTGAGGGCTTCCTCCTCGATCCGAGGTGAAGGCGATTTCCCGGCCGGTGGGAGACCAGCTCGGAGCCAGGTCCGCGGCCCGGTTCTCGGTCAGCCGCTCGAATTTCTGGCCGGATTTATCCACCTTGTAGATCTCCGAATTACCGTCTTTCGTGGCGGCGAACGCCAGTGCGTTCCCATCCGGCGACCATTCGGGGGTGATATTCATTCCAGGAAACGCCACGAGTGTCCGTCGGAGTCCCGTGGCGAGATCCAGTTCCTCAATCTGCGGATCATCGCCGTTTCGGTAGGACACAAAAGCGAGACGTCGCTTGTCGGGCGACCACGCAGGGGCCAGATTCAAGGTCGCATCATAGGTGAGCCGCCGCGGATGGTAGCCGTCATAATCCATCAAAAACAGTTCCTTGCCAGAGTCTACCTCGGAGACGAAGGCGATCCAGCTACGGGCGATTCCTTGCTCGCCGGTATACTGAAACACCAATTCGTCAGCGAAACGATGCATCATCGTTCGCGCCATCTTGGGCGGACCAACGTACCGTTTGCCGCCCACCTCGTCATGACGAAGGGAGTCATACAGGACTCCTTCCAGCAATGTCTCCGTTCCCTTCTGGGAGAAACCTCCCCACACCTGCACCAACAGGCCGGCGTCACCAGCCCTGCGAATTGTGTCCTCGGCCGGCCGGGAGTTTATTTCCGGCTTGATGCCGAGCCCTTTCAAATCTCCCACCTCAAAGAGCAAGGAGCGGCGCAGATCCGCCTTCAGGACGTCCGTCAGATTCTGACCGTCCCAGGGCAAGTCCTCCTTGAACGTGAATATCGCGATGGGTATCTTCTTGATGTCGCCTCGTGTAGCGTCAATAAATACCTCCACCGCGCCGGAAGGCCAGAGGACCGCTCCGCCCATCAAGACTGAGCAACAGAGCGCAAAGCCGACGAGGACGGAGCGCCTGCTTGCTCTCCGGGCAACGCCGGGATGCCCGGTTTCGAATTGAGATTTCTCCTTCATGTTTTCCTAGTGTATTTGAAGCTGGTGATGGCCTTAAAGTTCTCGTTCTTCAACTCT
>VBON01000345.1:2159-4034 GCA_005877525.1 Nitrospirota bacterium | reverse complement strand
CTCCTAGGAGATCTGAGCGGAGCGGCAAGTATCTACCTGCCGGTGTTTGCCATCCTCATCGCCTCGCTCCTGGTGGCATTTCTGTTTATCCTGACGTTTAACCGCCGCTACAAACCCGCTTTCGCGTGTCTGGTCTATCTTCTGTTTCTTTGCGGCATGGTCTCTGCGGCTCTCACCCAGGCCAGGACCACCTCTCCCGGCTTTCCGTATTCCACCGGCGCCGGGAAATTCGATGTGATCGGCGAAATTGCCGAACCGGTCCGGTATGGCCCCTCGCGAGCGGCCGCCGTCGTGTCTCTGCATCGGATTCTCGCCACGGATCATACGGTTCCGGTAGACGGCCGCATCCGGCTGACGATGCGAGGGGATGTGCCTCCATTAGTCGTCGGCGATGTGGTCCGGTTTCAATCCCGGTTACGGCCGCCACATAGCCAATGGAACCCCGGCGGGTTCGACTACGAAACCTACCTTCTTCATCACCGGATCAAAGGAATCGGAAGTATTAATCTTGGCAGTGACGAAAAAGGCGTCCAACTCCTTACACACGTCCCGTATCCAGTGCTCGATCGAGCGGACGTATGGCGAGGCCGTATGCGTGAGGCCGCGCTGCGGACGCTAGATTCTCCTGCCGCCTCCGTGTATCTTGCGCTGATTACGGGGGAGACAGGATACCTGTCACAGGACGTTCGGGATGATTTCATGTCTTCCGGGACGACGCACATTCTTTCTATTTCCGGTTCTCATCTAGGTCTGGTCGGTGTGGTCGTTTTTTGGCTAGCCCGCCGCGCAATCCTGATGCTTCCTTCTTCTTGGTTGCTGCGCCTGACACTGCGAATGACGCCCACGAAGGCAGCCGCGGCGGTTACGATGCCGGTGGTGGGCTTCTACGCCGTTCTTGGCGGGGCGGAAGTGGCGACGGTTCGGTCCCTGTTGATGCTCGGCTTGTTCCTGGGGGCAGTCCTGCTTGGTCGCACCCATCATTTGGGCACCGGACTGGCCTTTGCTGCTCTGATCATTATGGCGTGGGATCCCCTGGCGCCGTTGGATCTCTCTTTCCAATTATCATTCCTCTCGGTGCTCGCCATTGTCGTGCTCGCTTGCCGGCAGCGCCAGCCGCTGCCGGTTCTCCCCGACGGGCTTCCTCAGGCAGACGTTCAGACTGGCTTGGCCGGCCGGTTTTTGTCGAACATGCAGAGCGTATTGCCACGCCTCGGAAAATCAGGATGGGAATTGGTCCTGGTGGGCGCGGCAGTGACGCTGGTGACCGCGCCCTTGGTGGCGATACATTTTCATCAGATCGCGTGGGTCGGGCTGATCGCCAATCTCCTCATCGTGCCGTTTGTCGGATTCCTCGTGGTGCCGCTCGGCTTACTGGGGTGCGTGGGCACGTTGCTGTCGGGATCGGATAGCTTGGTGTTCGCGATACCCGTTCAGGCCGGTCTCGATGCTCTGCTCTCGGTGGTTCACGGTTTCGCGGCCCTCCCCGGGGCGCGGTGGATGGTGACATCGCCGCCCATCTGGCAAGTCGGTCTCTTCTACCTTTGTTTGGCAGGGCTGTTCTGGGGCTCGTCTCAACGGCTGCGGTTTGCGAGCCTTCTGGTCGCGGCGCTCTTGTTGGGACTCTGGGTCTGGTCCCCCCGGAATCTGCCGGAGAAAGGGTCAGTCCGTCTGACCTTTCTCGATGTCGGCCAAGGTGACGCGGCGGTGATTGAAACCTCAGAAGGCCCGGTCATGCTTGTGGATGGAGGTGGAGTCACCGATTCCACCGACCAGGGACGGGCGGTCATTGGGCCCTTTCTGTGGGAGCGTGGAATTCGGCGCCTGGATGTCGTGGTGGCGACCCATCCTCAGCTGGACCACATCGGCGGGCTGGCT
>VBON01000345.1:1702-2105 GCA_005877525.1 Nitrospirota bacterium | reverse complement strand
ATCGACCGGGAGCTGCCGTTCGTACACCGTTTGGAACAGACTACGAAGGAACGACGCATTCCTGTCAAAGTGGCCTCGACCACTGATGCGGCTTACTATCTTGGAGGCTGCGAGGTGCGGGTCTTAAATCCGCCACTGCGACCGAGCTCAGCCATGCTACAGACCGACGGGAAGCATCTGAACAATGAATCGGTGGTCATCCGCCTCGCGTGCGCAAATGGATCTGTGCTCTTCACCGGCGATATTGAACAGGAAGCCGAAGAGCGCTTGGTGAACGGATCTCCGCTTGGAGCTGGAGTATTGAAGGTTCCGCATCATGGCTCGCGAGGGTCGCTGCATGAACGGTTCCTTCGCGCTGTCAATCCAGACGTAGCGGTCGTCTCTGTGGGGCGCAGCAACTCCT
>VBON01000345.1:0-1467 GCA_005877525.1 Nitrospirota bacterium | reverse complement strand
GGGTGGTCTTCTTTGATGCCGTGGGTACCCTGTTGCGGGTCAAAGGCTCGGTCGGTCAGGTCTATCTGGACCATGCCCGGAAGTATGGCGTCAGGGTCTCCGAGGACGCGCTTCAGCAGGCCTTCCAACGGGCATTTGCCGACGCTCCTCCCCTCGCATTTTTGGTGTCGGATCCGATGGAGATTAAAACCTGCGAGCGTCTCTGGTGGTTTGACGTGGTGCATAACGTCTTCTATCGGACCGGCATGTTCGAGGACTTCGATAAGTACTTTGATGAAGTGTTCAGCTATTTTGCCAGTCCCCAGGCCTGGGAGCTGTACCCGGAAACCCTCCAGACGTTACAGGCTCTCGAGGAGCGCGGGTTGGAACTCGGCATTGTGTCAAATTTCGACTCGCGTCTCTATGAGATCCTCCTCGGATTAGGGATTGACCGGTTCTTCGAGAGTGTGACGCTTTCCAGCTCCGCCGGCGCCGCCAAACCATCGCTGCAGATCTTCAAGCGCGCTTTGGCAAAACACGGAGTGTCTGCAGGCGAGGCACTCCATATCGGGGACAGTCTGCGAGAGGATGTCGAGGGGGCGTCGGCTGCGGGCATCAAAGCCGTGCTTCTGCACCGGGAGGAAGAAGCGGTGTCCGGGGTGGAGACCATCAGGAACTTAACTGAAGTCATCTCTCTCGTGGACCGGCGTTGACCCTCTTGCGCAGTTCCAGAGGTTCTGGGCATGATGAATTCATGAAGATTATGATGGTCGGCGCCGGGGCGGTAGGGGGTTTCTTCGGCGCGAAACTCGTCAAGGCCGGGATAGACTGCTCCTTTTTGTTACGCGGTCGAACGCTCGACGCGATTCGCAGGAACGGGCTCACGATTCGAAGCAATGAGAACTCCATGACAGTGTACCCTGTCGTGGCCGCGGATCCCCGCGAGCTGCCCGTCGCCGATCTGATCATTCTTGCTGTCAAGCGCTATGACCTCGATTGCCTACTGAAACAGTTGCGCCCGATCGTGACCCCGCGCACGACGCTTCTGACATTGCAGAATGGTGTGGACACCGAGCCACGCATTCAAGAGTGCCTTCCGGAAGTGCCATTGCTTGCCGGGGTTGCGTATATCTATTCCAAAATCGCGGAACCCGGAATCATCGAGCATTATAAGAGAGGAGCCATCGGCATCGGCCAATGGCCGGGGGCACAGTCTTCTCTAACCAGCGAGAAGATCAAAGACGTCTTCGAGCAGGCCGGGATTAACTGCCAGGTCGTTCCCGATATCCGCCGGACAAAGTGGGAAAAGATGTGCTGGAACGTCGTCTTCAATCCCTTGACCGTACTCATCAACGACAATGTGTCAAAAGCGCTCTCCTATCCGGAGCTGCGGACCGTGATCGAGCGGATAGTCGATGAAACGGTGGCGGTCGCGAGAGCTGAGGGCGTGACCCTTTCACCAGGCATGGCGGAGAAGTTGATTCAATG
>VBON01000344.1 GCA_005877525.1 Nitrospirota bacterium | reverse complement strand
GAACG
Organism: Nitrospirota bacterium; assembly: GCA_005877525.1. Lineage (GTDB taxonomy): Bacteria > Nitrospirota > Nitrospiria > Nitrospirales > NS-4 > NS-11. The sequence continues at coordinate 1,941 of VBON01000344.1, read as the reverse complement.
ACATCAAGCTGACGGCGCCGGTTTGCGGATTCTCCATCTCCCCCAAGACGTGACCGGCCACGTCATCGTCCTCAAAGGACGGATTGCTGAAGATGATCAGCTTTCCTTGAATCTCTCCCTTGAAATCCCCGCGCAAGAAGAACTCAACGGGACCCACGGCGGCGAAGGTGATCCGGCCTACCACTCGGCCGGGGACTCGGTTGTCTAGGAAACCGTCTTTGACCCAGCGGGCGTTGCCGAACTTCTGTGCCACGACCGTGATTCGAAGTCGATCAGTCGGGAATGAGCTGCCACTCGTCCTTCTCGATCCAGACCGGCTTGCCTGTTTCGAGTTTCTTCACGTCTTCTTTTTCAAACAACCGCAGGTAACGCTTGATGCGCTCTTCATCGTCAATACGCTCCTGTTGCATCATCCCGTTCGGCAGTTTGAATTTATGCAGCAACATCGGCATCTTAGGAAATCTCCTCAAGCCCTAATGATCGCACCCTTTGATCGCTCAGGAACACTACAGAAGGCCCCTGGCTGGTGTCAAGCGCCGGTGGATTTATACGAGTCCGGCACACTATAATAGCCTTCTCAGCACAAGAAGGAGTCGCCATGCCACTGTACGAATACCATTGTGAAGGCTGCGGAAAAGATTTTGAAGAGCAGCAGTCGTTGAGCTTTAATCCTGCCGAGACAGAGTGCCCTTACTGCTATACCAAGAAGGCCAGCCGCAAGATCTCTTCTTTCTCCTCTTCGATCAAAGGGCCTAACCGCAAGGCTAGATCATCCGATATCAAGGCCGAACAGGCGATTCAGAGAATCGAACAGTCCACCACCAGACTTCCGCCGCCCTTCGGAAAGCGCGGAGATTATGAGCCGACGCCATAGGCGCCTTCGAAAGATGCTTGCCGATGTTGACCCGTCGAAAAGACCAGTGCTACCATCGGCTCCAACGCTCTGCCATGCTAACAGGCGTAGGCCAGTGGAAAGGAGACACCATGACTAAGGTCGCAGCGATCCTTGGCTCCTCCGTACTATTCCTATCGTTTATTCCATTCATCCATGCCGATGTGAACATTCCAGGGCTGGGTTCAGGCGCCTATGACGTCCCCTCAGTGGGAGGCCCCGGCGACAAGGTGGACAAAGCACCGAATTGCGAAACCCATCTGCGCCCCACGATCACCAAGGTCACGCCGGATCCCGTCAAACCTGGTGACAAGATCACCATCAAGGGCGAAAATTTCCAGAGCAAGGACTGCTTTCAAGATGTGTCCTTCGGAGCCCGCGGCGGCAATCGCTCGGACAGCAAAATCTCGTTCAAATATATCGATGAATCCACAGTCGAGGCCATCGTGCCGGAATTAAAACCGGGGTTATTTCCTGTCAATGTCGTGACTCCCGGCGGCAGCGCGCAACAGATCCTGCTCATCCAGGCCAAAGACGGGGGCTCCTCAAAGTAAAACCCGATCCTCTCGAACGTTTGCCTGTTCGCCCGCTCTGCGTCACAGTGCCCACTGCTCGACTTGCCGTAGGGCCTGTGCTACCCTTGGCGCCCATTTTGTTTAAAAAAATCCTGGTTGCCAATCGCGGCGAGATCGCCATGCGGATCATCCGGGCCTGCCGGGAACTCGGGGTCCGCACCGCGGCCATCTATGCCGAGTGCGAGTCGACGGCAATTTATGTGAAAAAGGCCGACGAATCGCATCTCATTGGACCCGGACCGGTTCAAGGGTTCCTCGACATGCAGGGGATTGTCAACCTGGCGAGACGGGTGGGCGCGGACGGCATTCATCCGGGGTACGGGTTCCTCTCGGAAAATGCCGAATTCGCCAGCCTCTGCGAAGCCTCAGGGATCGCTTTCATTGGGCCCTCCCCTGAAGCCATTCGCCTCATGGGGAACAAGGTGCACGCCCGTGAGATTGCTCGAAAGGCCGGCGTGCCGATCGTTCCCGGAA
>VBON01000015.1 GCA_005877525.1 Nitrospirota bacterium | reverse complement strand
AACGTGCTCGACCTGTATCCCTCGCACAACCAGAGCGTCGGCGATGAGCGATCGATGGCAGCGCCAGGGCACAGCCTCGGCGCACATGATGGCAACCTGTGTGCGTGCCGCGGACTTGATCAGCTTGTCCAGTCCGGTCTCGAACTCCCGTGTCTGCATGTAATCGGCGAACCCACGGAATGAGGCATTGCGCCAGCCGGTATTCAGCGAGTCTCGCCGAGCGTGGCGGAGTCCGCCAAGCTTTGGCAGATGGATGTAGGCGATGCCAGCATGGCGGAGCGCCTTCGGCAGCGCGTCTTGATTGAACTGCGGGTTGTGCCGCGAGCGGGGGACGGTCCGTACATCCACAAGCCGCTTCACGCGGTGTGCGCGCAGGAGATCGAGAAAGGCCTCCAGCATCCGCGTGGAGTGGCCGATCGTCAGGATCACAGGCTGGCCTTGTGGCGCGCTCTTGTGCAGCGCCATTCTACGGTTTTGGCCCGTACTCGCCAATCATACGACCGCTATGCCAAGGAAACGGGCCGCGGCTCAGATCGCTCTCGTCCTGCTTTCCCAACATTCGAATTGGCTGCTACAAACTCCAGAGGGAAAGCCGGTTGTTTGCCAATTCGCCTGAGTGTCTCCACGATTCGGTCGGCTTTTCCCCAATCGCTCCAGGTCACGCCATTCATCTCGATCACGGCGAGTTGATCGGGAGCCCTCTGCAGCACATGGGACGAGAAATCTCTGGCCGGCATCGCCTGATACACGGCATCTATCACGGCTTTTTGTTGCGGAGAAGCGATCACCGCAGCGATCCGCTCAAACATCGGCATCAGCTCGGGAACACAGCGCCAGCCGAGTCTCCAGATCGTCTCGGCCTTGGCGACTGTGATCATCGTATTCCACAACGCCCCTGCCGTCCACGCGGCCGAGGCCTCGGCGAGGGCCGGTTTCTCGTAGAACGCCAGCACCGCTCGCACACTGCGTCCGACCGTCCCGTCGAGAGGCTGGCCCGGTTGGATCCAGCCGTACTCCACCTCCGGGCCGCTTGGAGAGGCACCGAGGAGGACCACTCGGTCCGCGAGCCATTCGGCCGTCCAAATCGCCCGCTGCAGCACATCCAGGAAACGGTCTTCAGGATAGATAAAATGATCCGAGGGAAAGATCACGACGGTGGCTTCGGGGTCGCTTTTCCGGACATACATCAGTGGAAGAAAGATCCCGGCCAACGTCCCACGCTTGGCCGGCTGCAGGATCACTGTGCCAGGCGGCCGGCCGTTCAGTTGCAACAGAGCCTCGTGCTGGTGCTCCCGGGCGCAGATCATGAACCTCCGCGCCGGCGCGGTTAGACGGTCCGCCCGATCCAGCGTATGCTGAAGCATGGAACGAGTCCCGATGAACGCACAATATTGCTTGGGCTTGTGGCAACCCAACCATCGCTGAATCAATGGCCGGAGGCGCTCGCCGTCACCGCCAGCCAAAATGATAGACCAGACCCGACCACATGCCGCACGAGAAATATTCATGGAACTTCCCCCGTGGTTTTGATGTTGAGGAACGTCAGCCTACAGCGCCAACATGAAGCGAGCGTGAACCGAGCGTGAACAAATTTTCATGAAGCCGTGTCAACGATCATTGTTCGCCTTCACCGCCTTCAGGCTCACTAGATGACGGCTGCGCACTAGACATCGCGTCTTGAGTAGAGCCTAGCGTGGTGTCGGACGGTGGAGGCAGGTACCAGGAACCGGTCTCGGCTGTCGGGGGAGGCGCGCCAAGAACTCGGTGGAGGCGTTCATCGAAAAACTCGTCAATGCTGGTGTCAACGGCCATGTGGACGCTGTGCACTCCATCGTCGGCCGAACTTCGCTGGGCAATTCAAAGTTCATTCGGCAGCAGGAGACTGGGATCCCTGCCGCTTTGCCCACCGCTCCTCAAAGCCCTCACGGTCTCCGTAAGGCGCAAATCCGCCGTGATGTGACGGTGGGTGGAATCCCTGGGCAGGCTCATGCTGGATCGGGCAGAAGGCTTCTTCGGTCTGCGCCGCGACCCGTGATGCGTAATGGAGAAGCCCATTTGCGTATCCGCAATACAGACAACCAAGTTTCTGGATGGGGTCCAAATAAGCCAGCCGATGCCGGTCAATCCGGATGAATCCGCGCCGCGTCACCAGCGGAATCTCCAGCAACCGAAAGACGAGCCGCTGGTAACATTCGAGGCATAGGTCCAGAATCGCAAGCGGCACCACCATCGCATAGATCAGCGGGGTTGCAAGCAGCGTTTCAATCCGTGGTGGCCATGACTGCCACTGCCAGGCCCGTGTAAGCCGTCGGACAAACGCTCGATCTCTGTCAAAGCTCTTTTCTCCGATCATCTCTCCTCACGAGAGAACACCCTCTCGCTCCTTTCGTCAGTCAGCCAAGCTAGGGCTGCACCTGCACCCCCTCTTGAAGCAATTTCTCTCTGACCGTTTCCGTGACGCTCTCACCCGAGACCTGGCTTTTCACCTCAATCAAGTTGATCACCGTCGCCACCCCCGAGACAGAAGCAACCGCTTTCTCCGCCGCTTCTTTCTGGATAGAGTGTTCAACCACCCCCTCCAACTTCACCACGGAGTTTTTCACATTGACCCTGAGCGTGTCGTTACCGTTCAGCGTGGGGACACCCTGGAGCACATTCCAAACGGCCTCGGACAACTTGTGGTCTCGCGTGAACGCCGGCTCGACAATGATACTGTTGGTCAAGCCTTTCAAGCCTGGCACCGTGCTGGCGATGAGCGCGGCCAGCCCTTTTTCTTGGGGAGTCCTGACCTCCCCATAGAGGATCGCGTGGCCCTGGTTCACTTGCACATGGAGCAGTTCCCAATAAATCCGCTCATCCAGGAGAAGGCGTTTTTCGATGTTGGATTGGATAATTGCATCGGCCTGGCGCTGGTCGTTTCCTTGATCTACGAGGGTGCTGCCTATCGGCAGTACTGTCTCATCCAACCCGATTGCCATCATCGCTAACGCCACAAGCGCGACACTTATCCACATCTTCCTGCGCACAGTTACCATCTCTTTTATCGATCCTGATTGCAGGGTATCTGACCGAAATTAAGGCTTGATGAATCAATCATGAAGAATTCTTCACCCGCGATTCATGCTCCTCTCACCATGACGATGTATCTTCGATTGCAGGTCTACGCGAATGGGGACTGACAATGAACATCAATGAAGAAAGGAGACAACGATGGATACACAAGCTTTGACTGGTCAGCACTCAAGGGTGAGTTGGGCCGGGATCTGGGCAGGATTGTTCGTCGGCCTCGGCATCCAAATTGTGTTGACTGCGCTGGGGCTTGGGATAGGCCTGACAGCGAGCGGCTCAAGCGCAACCGACTACATTGCCCACCTCCCGAAAGGGGTCGAAGTGTGGAGCGGCCTCGTGTGGCTGTTATCTGCATTTCTGGGCGGCTATGTGGCCGCCTGGATGTCCGGGGCGTATGATCGCGCAGCCGGCGTGTTCCACGGTTTCGTAACCTGGGGCATCATGATGACGGTTTTGCTCGGCGCAGCAATCGTGCTGATGGAATTGATGCGCCTCACGATTCACATGACCACGCCGATGACGCCGCTGGTGAAAGCGGCTGCGTGGTGGGCCTTCGCCAGCGGGATTGTGTCGCTGGGGTGCGCATACCTTGGCGGGAGGATCGGGGTCCGCGCCGCGGAACACAGTCTTGAGGAAAAAGGAGTGCAACGCGCGGCGTAACAGAAAGGAGAATCAGATGAAAATACTAGGAACACTTATCGCAGCCGTATGTATGGTGAGCTTGTCCTTCCTGGCCCAATCGTTCGGCGCGATGGCCGCCCCCAACCTAATCGATATCACCGGAGGAGCGTCGCCTCCTCAAAAGTACATTGTCCTCCCGGTTCCCCGCGGACACCTTGAGGCGATCCAGCATTCGCCGTTCCTGGAGATGGCCGTCAAGGACCCGCAGGGGAGCAAATTGGGGAAACTCGAGAAGCTGATCATGGATTCGAGTGAGGGGAAGATCGAGTACGCCGTGGTGGCAATGAACGACGGCCGTTTGGTGGCCCTCCCATGGAAGTCCTTCACCGTAAGCCGGAACGGCAAGAGCGTAGTCCTCACAGCGGAACAAGAGCAGCTCACAACTGCCCTCGGTGAAACGGCCAAAGAGATCAAGAACTTGATGAGGCCAGGGATGATGTCTCCTACCTACACGGTGAGAGGAGAGCTGCTCGGGGTCGAGGCCGCGGACTATGTGGTCAACGACGCAGCCGGCAAAAAAGTCCGGCTTCACATGGAGAACGGCACGCAGATGGCCGGGCTCCCCAAAGTCGGGGACACGATCGAGGCTAAAGTCAATGAGTTCCATGCCGCCATTTCAGTCAGAACGGTCGCCAATGCTAGGATCGACACAGCACCGCACGTCAGCCTGAAGGATCCTCTTTCAGCTCCGAATCACCTGGATTGGATCACGATTGCGGCGGCGGACACCTATGCCGCTCAGTGGGTGAAAGACATCGAACGGGAACTGATGAAGGAGCAATACCGGCCCTTGTGGTCGAATGACCCACGATCGCCGCAGGCGGCTGTGATGTACCTGCTGGATGACTCGGCGAAAGCGCTGGTCGCCCACAGCGATGCGATGGCGAGAGACTTCGTCAGGCGTGCCTTGAATGTGCTGGAAGAGGGGATTTCGAAGGGCTATTACTCGCAGTCGGACGTCGATCCGATCATCACCTACATCAAAGCGCACGCGCCCGTACACATGAGCTGAATCTTGCGCCGGGACGGCAGGATTTGCCGTCCCGGCTTTCGTTTGCATGTTGATAGGCATTGACGGGGAGAGGCGGTAATGGATAATGCGGCGAAACTCGAGGCGATTCGCGAATGGATTGATCCGCAAGAGCGCGTCACGGTGGACTTTCTCGACGAGAAAGGCCTGACTGCCGTGATCACAGAATGCACCAACGAGTATGTCGTACTTTCGCTCGAGCCCCGTTTTCTTCACTTACGACAGCACCTGTGCGTGCCGATGAGGCAGGTCGAGGTGGGTGTGGACCAGACCCACTACACGAGAGACCCAGAGAAACCCCTCCGTTACAGCCGATTGCGGTTGACGATTCGTCAGAAACGGCCGCAGTGGACCTAGAGACTGAGACGCATCATGGCGATGGCGCCATCCCTGGGGGCTCCAGCTCGTCGTGGCGGGGCTGCTCCTTCTGGGGCAATGACCGATTAGGTACTGAGTTCAAAACTACTAACTGGGAGGTGCAGTGATGATCTCTAAAGGCGTAATGGTGGGAGTACTGATGGTTGGGGCTCTGACATTCGTCACAGGCGGGGCCTCTTGGGCGGCGGAGAAAAAAGAGGGAAAGCAGGAAGCACTAGCTATCTCGCACACCAAAGAGGCGATCGAAAAGGGGAAGGCCGGTAAGGCGGATGAGCTCAGGAAGCATGCTGAAACGGCGTTGAAGTATGCGGAGAAGGCGGAGAAAAAAGAGCACGAAGCCCATGTCGAGGAGGGGATCAAACACTTGAAGATGGCGGTGGAGGAGGCAAAAAAAGGAAATGCGGTAGAAGGCACGAAGCATGCAGAGGAAGCCTTGAGGCACCTTGAGGCTGAGGAAGGCAAGGGAAAGTCGTGAGCAAGCTGTCGTTACGCCAATAAGACGGCCAGGAGCCCGGTCATAAAAATCCCATCGAAGGTCCCAGCGCCTCCAATGGAGGCGATGGGGGCCCCCAGCCCCTGGATTTTGTCGAGATTCAGGAGGTCCGCTCCGATGAGGGTGCCCAGGCTCCCGCAGATGTAGGCGAGGGAGGGAGCGGAATGCCGAGCAAGCAAGAGGGCGACGCTCGCAGCCACAATTGGGGGAATGAAGATCGGCACAGCGATACCTACTCCCTCGACAGGGTGGGCCATCCAGTGAACGACAGCCGTGACAATGGCCACTCCCAAAAGGGTTCGGCCATACATCCCCTTCTTCTTGATCAGATAAAAAGATAGAAGGGTCGGAATGATCGCGCCACCGACGTTGACAGCGACGACCGTTCGCGGCAACTCTTCGACCACAGGCACAACGTATCGCATCCCGAAGTAGCTGATCTCCTGGTCTGAAATCATGCGCTCTGCAGGAAACTCGGCGACAGGGATGTTGACGTAGCTACCGAGGAGCGTGAGGATCAGCACGGCGAAGACATGACGTCGATTCACCCCCATTTTCACGTAGGCGTACTGAATGATGCCGATCTCGATTAAGGCGATGATGATGCCGATGAGGAAGAAGAACGCGAGAATAAAAGGGAGCGTGAGAGGGAAGAAGTGGAGGTTGCCAGACAGCATCTCTCTTCCCTCTACAGTAAACCTCTCCGCGACAACTATACAAGGCAACAGGGTTAACCTATTGATGAAGTATTCTTCATGATCCCTTCATACTCATCTCATGTTATCCCTGTAGCGTGGCTTGAAGTACGGTAGCCGCCAAACGGTCAGGCGGCGGGAGGCCGCCATGCGACAACTCCGATGTCTCTTCCACTGACTACTTGACGACCGCGGAGGCTGCTAGTACCTTTGCAGCCGACAACTGGATGCCGGTCACCACGAGCTTTCCGTGCGAACCGCAATGAAGCGGAAGGTCAACCCCCAATAAAAGGAGGGTGAGCTATGAAAGCACTAGTTGGAGTGAGCATTTTGTTTCTTCTAGTACTGATTGGCGGTGCCCGGTCCTATGCCGAGGAGATGCTAGGAGGCGAACCAGCGGAGTTCCGACTCGCCATTCTCAGCGAAGAGCACGTCAGTTACTATGTCCCGTCTGCGATCATTCTGGACGAGAAAGGGAGATTGAACCCGCTGGAATTGATCGTGACCAACCACACGAAGAAAGAGCACGGGTTTGCCATTGACCGGCTCAAGGTAAGGGAAGTCTTGAAACCCGGCGAATCCAAAACGATTAAGATCTCGGTCACAGACCTCGATGCCATCGGAACCGATCGGAGCTCCTTTAAGTATTACTGCCATCTTCACAAGGGGCATATCGGCGGGCAGCTGTACATTAAGCGCTAAGCGTACGAAATTCAGGGGGAGGTGGGGGGCTACCTCCCTCTGGGCTGGCACTGCAAGCCCGTGGAGGCTCACCATGGCAAATGAGGAGCTGATCAACCGACCATTAATCAAGGCGTGGCTCTCGTGGGGACTGGTTTGGCTCATGGTGTTCCCCCTCTTTGGGGTGCTCGTCTCGACCAAGTTCCACAATCCTGAGTTTTTGGGCGGCACGTCGTGGCTGACCTTCGGACGGCTGCGTCCCGTTCATGTGAACGGCGTGATCTTTGGGGCCTTCTCCACCAATTTTCTGGGCTTGCTGTATTACTACGTGCCGCGGCTCTGCGGTGTCCGTATGCACAAAGAGGAGTGGGGCTGGTGGCTGCTGTGGCTCTGGAACGCCTTTCTGTTCTTCGGATCCATCTCCTTCATGATGGGGTACAACTCAGGGCTTGAAGCGGGAGAGTATGAGTGGCCCCTGAACATTCTCCGGTTTGTGGCACTGGGGTTAGTCACCGTGCAGGTGCTGGGGACGATCTGGCTGAGGAAGGAGAGGCGGTTTTACGTGGCCATGTGGTACACAGCGGCCGCGTTGATCTGGACCTTGATGAACCTCATCCTGGGCGGGGTGGTCCTGCCGTACGCGGAGCAGGTAACCGGGGTCAACAGCGCAGCGCTCCACGGCCTCTTCATCCATTACATCGTCGGGCTCTGGCTTACGCCGGCCGGCCTGGCAGTGATCTATTATTTTCTCCCTCCGAGCAGCAAGAACCCTCTCCACAGTCACCGGCTCTCGCTGCTGGGGTTCTGGTCGCTGGCCTTCTTCTACCCCTTTGTCGGCATCCATCATTATCTCTACAGCCCCATCCCCCACTGGCCTCAGGCTATTGCAATCGTGACCAGCATGCTGTTGATCATCCCGGTCTGCTGGGGGCCTGTCCTGGGCGGCTTGGATTCCGATAGCTATGCAGCCAAGTTTCTGCTCCTGGGGGCAGTCTATTATCTGATTGGGTGCTTCCAGGGGTCCACAGAGGCACTGATGCGGCTGCAACAGTTGACGCATTTCAACGATTTCGTCATCGCCCACTCCCACCTCACGGTCTTTGGGGCCATGGTCATCTGGACGGTGGGCGGGTTGTATTACGTCTGGCCACGGGTCACTGGTCGCCAGCTCTGGAGCAGCCGACTCGCCAGTTGGCACATGTGGCTGACGATTACCGGGTTTAGCGTCATGGCGATCGGGCTGATCGCTCAGGGTTTTATTCAGGGCTCGATGTTGGAATACGGGGCCAACTTCGTGGATACGGTGAAAGAAATGCAGCCGTGGTGGGTGACCCGCACCCTCGCTGGTGCAACGATGGACATCGCCATTCTGCTGCTGGTTATCAATTGTTACAGGACCGTGCGCGAGGGTGTGCCACTTGACAAGGAAGTCTCTGGAGCGAGTCGGTCTGAGGATGAATCGCTCCGTGCTGTACCGAAACAGGGTTGGCTCGAAAATCCTTCGACCGTGATGCTCGCGGCCGGAGTCAGTTTCTTTTTTCTGGCCGTTGTTGTCCAGGGCATCATCCCATTCCTCTCACCCGGCACCCGTGTGACGACGGTCGATGACGTCGTCACTAAAAAGCAGGTCCAGGTGGCCGAGTATACGCCTCTGGAGCTTCGCGGGCGGCGCGTCTATATCCGGGAGGGCTGCTGGTACTGTCATTCGCAATATATCCGTCCTGTCACGGGGGAGACACTTCGTTGGGGCCCTGTGTCCCAGACCGGGGAATACGCCTATGACCGTCCTCACCTCTTCAGCACCCGGCGGATCGGGCCGGACCTGACCCGTGTGGGTCGCAAGTACGAAGATGGCTGGCACGTCGCGCATCATTGGGAGCCTCGTAACGTCGTGCCGGACTCGATCATGCCTCGGTTTCCGTGGCTCTTCCAGCCTGCGAAGGGCGATGCCCCGCCGCAGCTCAACGAAGACGGAAAGGCCCTGGTGGCGTATATCCAGCGGTTGGGAACCAGCATCGGCGACTGGCGTGAAGACTTTGCCCCGACACGGATCTCCGCCGGGATGGCCCTGAACCCCAGTCCGGAAATGAAGGATGAGATGCTCGCGTTTGGGAAATCAGTCTATGAGCGACGCTGCATCGGCTGCCACGGAGCAAAGGGTGATGGCAATGGGCCATCGGCCGGGTTCTTGAATCCCCGGCCCCGCGACTTCACGCGCGGCATCTTCAAATTCAGGTCCACGCCGGCGAAGGATTCGCTTCCTACAGACGCGGATCTCTTCATCACTGTCACCCATGGACTCTGGGGGACAGCGATGCCGACCTGGGAAGAAATCTCCGGACGGGAACGCGCAGCGGTCATCCAGTACATCAAAGTCTTCTCGGAACGCTGGCAGAAAGAACCGGTCGGTCAGCCTATCGTGATCCTACCCGAAACTCCTGTGACCCAAGCCTCCGTCCAGAACGGAAAGACGATCTTTCACGGCAAGGCCATCTGCTTCATGTGCCATGGCGCGGACGGGAAAGGCGACGGGATCTTGGCGGCAGGGCTGAAGGATGTCTGGGGTCGTCCCGACCGCTCGGCCAACTTTACCTTGCCGGCCGGCGAGCACGGGGGCGTCAAGCTGGGGCACGATGGCGAGCACATTTTCAAAACCATCATGACCGGCGTCGGCGGAACCCCCATGCCTCCCTTTCAAGGGCAGCTAAAACCTGAGG
>VBON01000341.1 GCA_005877525.1 Nitrospirota bacterium | reverse complement strand
GGCTCTTCATCCGGCGCGCCCCGCGAGCGACGCCTCGGATCTTGCCATATTTCAGGGTAAAGAAAGTGACGATCCGGTCCGCCTCGCCCCACTTGCGGCTCTTGAGGACGATCCCTGCTGTTTTGAGAAGAGGCATGCCGGGATTATTTCAAATATGACAGAAAGGCCGTGGCCAACCCCAGATAGATCGCGGATCCTGTAATATCATTCGCGGTCGTGACAAATGGCCCGGCTGCCACCGCAGGATCGACGCCGTACCGTTTTAGGATGACCGGCATAATCGTCGCCATGGTTGTCGACATCACCAGGGCACAGAGCATGGCCATCCCCACCACCAACCCCAAGGTCAGGTTGATATGCATGACGGAGGCCACGGCCAAGGTGACCACCCCGCACAGCAATCCGATGATCAGCCCGATGCTCACCTCCCGCAAGAAGACCTTCCGAACATCGGACAGTTCGATCCGACCGGTGGCAAGGCCGCGGATCACGAGCGTAGAGGACTGCAAGCCCACATTGCCCCCCATCGCCGCAATGACGGGGATAAATGTCACCAGCGCCACGACCTCCTGAATGGTAAAGCGGAAAGTCCAGAGAATCAGTCCTGAAATCATGCTTCCAACGAGGTTCGTCAGCAGCCATGGCACGCGCATCCGAACGGCGCTCAACACCGAAGAGGTCATGAACGTGTCCTCCTCTTCGATCTTCGTGCCGGACATTTTTAGCATGTCCTCAGTGGCCTCTTCCCGCATGACGTCCACGATGTCGTCCACGGTAATGATACCGACCAGCGTGCCGTCCTTCTCCACAACAGGGATTGCGAGCAGGTTATACCGGGCCACCTGTTTCGCCACCTCTTCCTGATCGGTCTCGGGCGTGACGCTGATGACCTCTTTGGTGATCATGCTGCCGAGAGTCCGGTCAGGAGAGCCCAGGAGCTGACGCAAAGAGAGGACGCCGATCAGCTTTTCTTCCTTGTCAGTGACGTACACATAAAAGATGTTGCCGATATCGGTTGATTGAAGCTTCCGGATCGCTTCCTGTACAGTCGTGTTGGCCGGCAGCGCGAAGTATTCGCCGGTCATGATCGCCCCCGCGGTCTGCGGCTCGTATTTTAAAAGATCCTTGACCTCCGCCGATTCCTCCGGCTTCATCAACCGCAAGACTTCCTGTGCGCGTTCATCCGGCAGTGTCGTAAGGATGTACGCCTGATCGTCATCCGGCAAGTTCTGGATCAGTGTAGCGATCTCGGTGGACGAGACGTCCGCCAGAATTTCTGTTAGGTCTCCCTCATCCATCTCGGCCAGAACCTGAGCCTTGTTTCCCTCGACCTTCACGAGCTCGAACACGGTCCGCTTCTCTTGCGAGGTATAGACATGGTGCAGTACGTTTGCGACGTCAGCCGGGTGCATCTTGTTGACCATCCGCTCGAGATGACTGATCGCACCGCGCCGCAGCAGCCTACGGACAGAATCCAGGATCATGTCGAATCGGCTCGGCGCCCGGCTCGCTCTCACAGGCCTGTCCGGCTTTTCGATTTTATCCGTCCGTTCCATAACCTGTGGCTAGTACCCCAAGGCGGTCAACATTCGCTCGTCCTGCCGCCAACCTTCTTTCACCTTGACCCAAAGCTGGAGGAAGACCTTCATGCCGAAGAGGCGCTCCATCTCGATCCGTGCCTCGGTGCCCACCGCCTTCAACAGCTCTCCCCGCTTGCCGATTACGATCGCCTTCTGCGATTCCTTCTCGACATACACGATTGCCGCGATCCGCGCAAGTTGTCCTTCCTCTGTAAACGATTCGATCTGAACGGCGACCGAAAAGGGCAACTCATCGCGCGTCTTCTGAAGAATCTTCTCGCGAATGAACTCCGCCGCCAACAACTGCATCGGTTGGTCTGTCACTACATCGTCTTCAAAATAGACCGGCCCTGCCGGCATGAACCGGACGGCAATCTCCACCAGCCGGTTCACCCCATCGCCCGTAAGCGCCGAAACCGGGACGATCTCGGCGAATTCATGCATTTGCCGGTAGGTATCGATGAGCGGTAATAGCCGTCCTTTCTGGACCAGATCCACCTTATTGATCACAAGCACCACCGGCACGGCCCGCTCCTTAAGGCGTTCGACGACATACCGATCGCCTGCTCCCACACCCTCCGTGGCCTCGACCAGGAAGAATACCAGGTCCACCTCGTCCAGCACGTTCAGAGCCACCCGCACCATCCTTTGGTTCAGCCGATAGAGAGGCTTGTGAATGCCAGGGGTATCCAGAAAAACCAACTGCGCCTTGGGAAGATGCCGGACGCCCAGGATCCGGGTCCTGGTGGTCTGCGGCTTATCGGAGATGATGGCGATTTTTTCGCCGAGGATCTGATTCAGAAGGGTGGATTTGCCAACATTCGGCCGCCCGACAAGGGCGATGAACCCGGAGCGATGCGCCCCGGCTTCGCTCATCGGTGACCCGCTTCAGGCACAACCAAAAAGACAGTTTCATCCTTCCGGACCATGCCCAAGCGCTCGCGCGCAAGAGTTTCTACCGTGACCGGAT
>VBON01000342.1 GCA_005877525.1 Nitrospirota bacterium | reverse complement strand
CAGGGCTGAACGGTTTTTGCAGGAAGGAACTCATCGCGTTTACAACATGAGGCAGATCTCTGACGTTGTCGGTGTAGCCCGACATATATAGGACGCGCAGAGACGGTCTCATCGCCCGGGTTTCGCCCGCCAGTTCCAGGCCGCTCATCATGGGCATCACCACATCGGTCACCAATAAATGAATGGGCCCTTCGTGACATTGACTGAGTTCCAAAGCCTGCTCGGGATACGAAGCTTCGAGGACGGTGTACCCGTACCGTTGCAAAACCTGGCGCAACAAATCGCGGACCGCCCGCTCGTCTTCTACTAATAAAATAGTCTCAGATCCGCCGCACAGTTTCTGCAGGGACACTTCCGGTTCGACCGGCTGGCCGACACCCTCCACTCGGGGAAAGTAAATCATGAATGTCGTTCCCCGTCCCTGCACACTTATTACTTCGATATGTCCCCCGCTCTGTTCGACGATCCCGTACACCGTCGCGAGTCCGAGGCCGGTCCCTCTACCTTTTTCCTTGGTCGTGAAAAATGGCTCGAAGATCTTGGCCTGCGTAGCAGCATCCATCCCGCAACCCGTATCCGTGACGCTCAACACGACATACGAACCGGGCGGCACATGGTGCGTCTTGCCGCGGGTCAGATCGTGAAGCTCCAGATTGGCTGTCATGATCGTCAGACGGCCGCCCTGCGGCATTGCATCCCGCGCATTCACGGCAAGGTTCATGAGCACCTGCTCAAGTTGCCCCGGATCGGCGCGGATCGCGCTCAGCGCGCCGCCGGGCACTATCACGAACTCGACATCCTCACCGATAAGGGGACGCAAAAGATGCTCTATGGACGCAACCACGGCGTTCAGATCGAGGATCCGAGGTTGCAGCACCTGTCGACGGCTGAAGGCGAGGAGTTGGTGAGTCAGAGCGGCCGCGCGGTTAGCGGCTTTCAAAATTTCCATCATCCTAGCACGAGACACGCTGTCCCCTTCCAGACTCGGCAGCAGCATAGTGCCGTACCCGGTGATGACAGTTAGGACATTATTAAAATCGTGAGCGATGCCGCCTGCCAGCCGACCGATGGCTTCCAGCTTCACCGCTTGGCGAAGTTGTTGTTCGCTCTCCTGAAGGGCCTCCTCGGTGCGTTTTCGGTCTATGAATTGACCGATCTTCATACCGATGTCAGCCATCATTCGAAACACGTCGTTGTCGGGCTGGCGTAGTTCTCGGGAAAAGCATTCCACCACTCCGGAAATGTCTGAGCGACTGCCGAGAGGGAAGGCAAAGGCGCCTAATAGGCCGCCCTCGGTCGCCAGAGAAGTCCGTGGAAGCTTCCCTGCCTCGGCGAAATCCTGGATCCATGCCGGCTGGCCGGATTTCCAGACACTTCCTGGCCACCCTTCCCCCAGTGCGAAGGTCATCGCCCGTGATGTTCGCTCAAGCTCTTCGGCCTGGACCCCTGAGGCGGACCACTTCGTCATCCATCGCAGCACCTTCGCGTCTCGGTCGATCAGCCATACGTAAGCCAGGACTCCTTCCATGGTCTCGCAGACTGCCTGGAGGAGCTGCGGCATCGCGTCGTCCAACGTCCTGGCCTCGAAGAGGATCTGGCTGATTGCCAACTGCACCCGCTGGCGATGCTCAACCCGCTTTCGAGCCGTACCGCTTTCGAGCCGTAATATTACGGATGGCCGTCGCGAGAATCGGTTGGCCCTTATAGGTATGTGCCTTGCTCACAACTTCGATATCCAACCAGGTTCCGTCCATCCGCAGACCGATCCCTTCAAAGGAGGATTCTCGTCTCTGCTGGATCTGCGCAATGAACAGCTCTCGCGTCCTCTCCACCAGGAACGCCAGGATCGTCAAGCCGGTCGCCAGCATGCCGGGGATGCCGAACATGATTTCAAAGGCGTGATTTACCTCCAGAATGATCCCTTCATCGGTATGAATGACGATGGCTTGGAATGTGGCGCCCAGGAGCTTTCGGTACCGCTCTTCGCTCTCGCGCAGCTCTTCGTCCGCCTGTCTTCTCGGGGTCATGTCCCTCTTCGTCAACTCGGTTTTCAGTCGACCCATGGTCAATAAGAAAATTGCCAGTGCCGTCATGATCAAGACGCTGGCAGCAACGATGGACGTCAGGGCTGAGACCGATGCTGACTCCAAAGCCCAGCATCAGCGAGCGCCGCCAATAGCGATACCATCGGTTAGGCTCAGGGTTTCCCATGGTTCGTCTCACGTACGGCTGCAGAAAGGGCTTAGGAGGAGATGAGACGACCACCTGGGAAGCAGGTCTAACACAGCCGTGGGCCACTTCATCCAGAGTTAGAGAAGATTAACCCAAAATGCAGTGAGAACAAGGAACCATAGTAAAGGTATTCTCGTCAAGTGTTTTTCGGCCGTTCCTTGCATGTCGCCACTAGGGTGCAACGCCTATAGTGCCTTTCCTCTGTGTGGTATACCGGTCGCGCTGGAGGCTCTTTCCGTCTCATTGCGAGGGCTTCAAACCTCAACTTGCGGGTAGGAAAGGCCGATAAGGATTTAGAATCCGCCCGCGGAGGGCCGCCCTCGGAGCAGACCATGCCGGAATCGCAAGCGCTAGCGTTTTCCCTGACGGAAAAGCTGAGCAGCCAGCATCTTCCTGTCATCCGCCAGACCTCCGTCCAGCTTATTAATCTTCTTTAATCTCCGACAAGCGACATTCACCAAATCGCGCGTACGATCCTCCAGGACCTAGCCTTCACCGCACGCGTGCTCACCATCGCTAACAGCGCGTATTACCGGCGAAGTGCAGAAAAGACGACGACCATTACGCAGGCAATCCTGCAAGTGGGATATACGAGTTTGCGGGACATCGCGATCGCCGCGGAGTTTGCGGACATGGCCCAAAAGCGTCTTCCAACAACCGTCAACCTGCGCCGGCTGCTTGCGAAAGCTTTTGTCGCTGCCCAACAAGCGAGCGTCCTGGGTCAGGCGATCCAATTGCCGGACGCCGAAGCCTTATTCACCAGCACATTGTTGGAAAGCCTTGGAGAATTTGCGATGGCAACCGCCATGCCGGCTGTCGTTCAACAGATTGACGCTCTCGCTAGCCGAGGCCTCTCGTATGATGAGGCACACCTGCAGATCACAGGCATGACACCGCATACGATCACCTGTCTCGTCGCCACCGCATACCAGCTCCCGGAAGATCTCTTCCTTGCGCCACCCGACTGGGACCGTGTTGCCCAATGGACCCCGAAGGATCGACGCCACGCCGTCGTCCATGTGGCGAACGCCTGCGCAAACAACCTGTTTGCATCCGAGACGCCGCACATCGTAAAGGACTTTACTGAACTGATGGGGCAGATGACGACCGGCCTGGCGTTGTCGCCGGATTCCGTCAAGAAACTTTTGGCACAAGCCTTCGATCAAGCCATGGAGCTCGGTGTCAGCGTTGACCTCGATCGCGCCTGTTTTTCGCTCCGGGAAACATCACCCCAGGAAAACAT
>VBON01000003.1:10778-14628 GCA_005877525.1 Nitrospirota bacterium | reverse complement strand
TTGCATGGTGACGGCCGCCTGCCCCTGGTGGTTGGAGGAACTGGGCTGTATATCCGCACCTTGGCGTATGGCCTTTGGGAAGGACCTCCGGCTGATTGGGATCTGCGACGGCACTGGCTGGCGGAGGAGGCGGCGCAGGGCGAGGGGTATCTCTGGAAGCAATTGGCACAACGGGACCCTCGGCTCGCGGCAACGATCCATCCTCGCGACCGCAACAAAATCGTGCGCGGTTTGGAAGTCGCGGTGCTAACAGGAAAGCCACTCTCGGAATGGCACCGGAGCCACGGCTTTTTGGAGCGCCCCTTTCCTTCGGTGATGGTCGGGTTGATGATGGATCGCGCGGCGCTGTATCGGCGAATTGACACCCGGGTACGACGCGAAATCGAGGATGGACTGATCGAGGAGACGCAGCGACTCTTGGACCGTGGCTACGGCGAACATTTGGGGTCCATGAAGGCGCTGGGATACCGGCAGATCACGGGGTATCTCAAGGGCCGATACAGATATGAGGAGGCTGTCCATCGGTTGCAGCGGGACACCCGCCACTTTGCCAAGCGGCAAATGACGTGGTTCCGAGGTGATCCGAACGTGCACTGGCTGACGCTTAATGAGGAGGAATCGGGGGAACACGTAGCGCACCGCGTCCTTGAGTATCTGGAGCATCAGGGCATCCCCGGCGCGTCCCGGGTGGCCTGAATGAAGCGCGGCAAGACTAGCGAGAAGCCTACTATCGCGATCATCGCCGGCAGCGGCCTCTATCAGATGGAGGGCCTCACCAACGTCAAAGAACTCCGGGTGGGGACGCCCTTTGGCCAGCCATCGGATGCTCTGATCGTCGGCGATCTGGAAGGAACGCGAGTCGTCTTTCTCGCGCGCCACGGCCGCCATCACCATCTCTCTCCATCCGAGATCAACTACCGCGCCAACATTTATGCGCTCAAGAAGATCGGTGTGGAGCGGATAGTCTCGGTCAGCGCGGTCGGCAGCATGAAGGAGTCTCTTCAGCCTGGCGAGGTCGTCATCCCTCATCAGTTCCTGGATCAGACCAAACGACGTATCAGCACCTTTTTTGAAAGCGGGGTGGTTGCACATGTCGCCATGGCCGATCCGGTCTGCCCGGATGTGGCCGAGAAACTGGCGCAGGCCGTACGAAAGAGCGGCGGGACAGTGCACGTGGGGGGAAGCTACCTCTGCATCGAAGGCCCGCAATTTTCGACCCGCGCCGAGTCGATGGTGTACCGGCAATGGGGCGTGGATGTCATCGGCATGACGAATCTGCCCGAGGCCAAACTCGCGCGAGAGGCAGAGTTGTGCTATGCGACAATGGCATTGGTCACCGACTACGATTGCTGGCACACGGAGCACGAGACGGTTACGGTGGAAGGAGTCATCGCGACGCTGCATCGAAATGTGGCGCTTTCGCGGCAGGTGATCCGCACGGTTGTGCCGTCTCTCATCGGCGGCCGGACCTGTGCATGTGCCACCGCCCTGGCTTCCGCCGTGATCACCTCTCGCATCGCGCCGCGGGCGCGGCAGCGCCTGCATCTCCTGCTTGGCGCGGGTGCGAAGAAAAAGGTAAAGGATTCTTAAGAATGACACGGAAAACCGGAAAAAAACCATCGGGCAAAGACTCGGGGCGGGCGGGTGCTAGGGGAAAAGGCCGCGTCCCGGCGCGTCCTGGGCGGGCGGGTGCCATGGGCAAAGGCGCCGTCTCAGCGGCGCCAGGGCGGGAGGGTGTAATGGTCGGTACGGGCAACTTGCTCGTTCTCGGATCGGTGGCATTGGACAGCGTCAAAACGCCGTTTGGTGAGGTAAGTGAAGTACTAGGGGGCTCCGCATCCTTTTTTGCCACCGCCGCGAGTTATTTCACTGCCGTGAGCGTGATTGCGGTTGTTGGGGAGGATTTCCCCGAGCGCCATCTGGATTTTTTGCGCCAGCGGGACATCGATCTGACCGGTTTGGAGCGCCGACAGGGAAAGACCTTTCGGTGGAGAGGGGAATATTCGAAAACCCTGGATACCCAATTGAACGTCTTCGAGACTTTTCGCCCGCATGTTCCGGCCAGCCATCAGTCGCCGGATATGTTGTTTCTCGCCAACATCGACCCGGACTTGCAACGCGGCGTCCTCGAGCAGGTCAAGCGGCCACGGCTTGTCGCCTGCGATACGATGAATTTCTGGATCGAGGGGAAGCGCGACGCCCTGTTTCGGCTCTTGACGGAGGTCGACGTGCTCGTCATCAATGACGGGGAAGCTCGGGCGCTGGGACAAAATTCGAATCTTGTCGCAGTGTCGCGTATGATTCTCGGGGCCGGTCCGAAAACGCTGATCATCAAACGGGGTGAATACGGCGTGCTCATGTTCACCGGCGACCGGGTCTTTGCCGTCCCTGCCTTTCCGCTGGAAGAAGTAAAGGATCCGACGGGCGCCGGGGATTGTTTTGCCGGCGGGTTCATGGGATATCTGGCGCGCACTGGCAAGCTAAGCGAAGATGCCCTGCGCCGTGCCGTCGTCTATGGAAGCGTCATGGCTTCGTTCGCTGTTGAGGCTTTCAGTCTCGACCGGCTGCGGGGGCTGGAATATAAGGACATCGAGGCCCGCTTCGGAGCGTTCAAACAGATGACGGTTTTTGAGGAGTTCTAGAATGAAGCGAAAATATAGGTGCGGCAGAATTTTTCGAGCATTGATCGGACTCCTGGCGGTCGTTCTTCTGACAAGTTGCGCGAGCAATGAAGACGCGCGAACGCGTTTGCGCGAATCGGACGGGCATTATAAAGAAGGTGTTTCCTTTCTCGAGACCGATCAACAGCGGGCATTCGTGGCCTTTCAGAAGGCCATCGCTCTCAACCCGGACAACTTTGACGCGCACTACGCGCTCGGAAATATTTATTTTAAGCGCAAGGAATTCATTGAGGCCGAACGGGAATTTCGCGCGGCGGCGGAGCTGAATCCCAACGATGGGGAAACGCTCAATTACCTCGGCAGAAGCTTAATGTTACAAGGCCGTCGGCCGGAAGCGATTGAAGTGCTGAAGAAGGTCACGACGCTTCCCTTGTATGGGAAGCCGGATATTGCCTTTACCGATCTTGGCGCGGTTCTGGAGAGCGAAGGCGATATCGCCGGAGCGGTAGAGGCCTATAAAAGTGCCCTCAGAACCGACCCGCCGAACATTCCCCGATCGTTCATTTATCTGTGGTTAGGGCGGCTGTATATGAAGCAGGGAGATATTCCCAAAGCGCAAAGCGCTCTTTCCCAGGCGAAGGCCCTGGATCCCGATGGGACCGTGGGCACGGAGGCCGCCCGTCTCATCCATCGGCTCGACGACTTCCATCGTCGCGAGGTCAAATAGGTCAATAGGAAGCAGCATGGGCGAATCACTGGGCCAGTATTTCAGGCGGGGTCGCAAGGAAAAAGGTTGGACGCTGGAGGAAGCGGCCTCCAAGACCCGCATCCTTCCCCAATACTTGCAGGCCGTAGAGGACGACAATTATGAGCAGCTTCCGGCGGAGGTGTTCGCCAAGGGTTTTATCCGTTCCTATGCGCGCTCGCTCGGGCTCAATGAAACGGAAGTCCTCGCGAAATTCAACGAGTCGGGGGGCCTGTTCTATGCCCTTCGGAATGAGCGCGAGCAGCTCCAGCAACATATACGCGAAGAGGCGCGGCGCAAAAAGGCCAACAAACTGATCGTAGCCGGAATGGTGGGCCTCGCGCTGGTCATCCTGCTCGTCGCGACGGGACAGGATCGGGACCGTGCCCGTGCTCCAACAGAATCCTTACTAGAACCTCTGTCTCCCCTAACGTTTGTCCCTCAGGCCAGCCAGCCTAGCCGGCCGGAGCCGCCAATCCATGTG
>VBON01000003.1:10028-10688 GCA_005877525.1 Nitrospirota bacterium | reverse complement strand
TTCAGCCGGCGGGGAGCAAGCTCGTTCTGGAGGTGGAGGCAATCGAGCGGGCCTGGGTCCTCGTCCAGGCCGATCGTGATCCTTCTCAGGACGTGTTGTTATCGCCCGGCGAGCGCGTTCGCTGGAGTGCCGATAAGAGATTCAGGGTGACGCTCGGGAACGCCGGTGGCGTGCGCATTTCTGTCAACGGCAAGCTTCAGGGACCCTACGGCGGCAGTGGCAAAGTCATTAAGAATCTGATCTTCACGCGGTAACCATGGATCGAACGAAACTTCTGACAAGAGCTCGGGAGGCCATGGCTATGGCCGTCGCGCCGTCTTCCAAGTTTCGGGTAGGCGCCGCCCTGCTGTGCGAGGATGGCACAGTGTTTACGGGGTGCAATATTGAAAGCCCTACCTATCTGGGCATTTGCGCCGAACGGGTCGCACTGTTCAAGGCGCTTTCCGAAGGGCAACGCAAATTTGCAGCGATTGGAATAGTCTGTGGCACGAATGGCGCGTGTTCGCCGTGCGGGGCCTGTCGCCAGCTCCTCTGGGAATTCGGACCGGAACTCGAAGTTATCTTAGATGACGGACATGGAGGATTGGTCCTCCGCAGTATTGCCGACTATTTCCCGGAACCCTTTGACCGGAACAAACTCGATCCGACCCGAAGGCCCCC
>VBON01000003.1:0-9856 GCA_005877525.1 Nitrospirota bacterium | reverse complement strand
GGTATAAAAGTAGGCCTCCGGTGAGGTCAACCCATATTTCTTTTTCAGCATCGCGTGCTGACCTTCCGTTTGGATGTGATACTGAACGCGGGCCGTGAGGCGCAATCCGTCCATCTGCCGCGGCAGATGATAGATAAAGGTGTAATTCCGGCTGGCCAGGGGCAGCAATCGGTTGTCATAGAGTTCAACGATCGCCGGTTGCCACAATATCCACCGCCCCATAGTGTTTTTTTGGCTTTCCAATATCTTCCCGTCCTTGTCCTGAACCTGAAATTCGACGGTGAAATGCCGATCCGGATCGCCGGTCGGCAGCTTATGTCCGGCACCCGCATTGATCAGCGTGAGGGTAACCTCAACCTTGTCACCTGGCTTGGGAACCGCCGGCGTGGCCTCGATTTGAAACGCGATCGCACGGCGTACCATGTCAGGATCATGCCCACCGCGCCACAGATGGCGTCGACCTTGTCGAATAGGCCCGCCGTCTGCCATAGGCCGCTCCACTTCCGGCATGTGACAGCTCTGACAGATAAATCCTCGGTCCTTCAGGAAATAGCCGCCTTCAGCCTCGGCATAGGTGCCGCATGGGCCTACTTTATAGAATTGCCACGTCCCCGCGATGACATTGTGGCAGCGGTAGCAGATCTGGGTCGTCCGGAAGGCCGGATCAAATTTCGTGGGGTGGGGTGCCACGGAGTCATCAAAGGGCCCCAGGACCACGCCCTCCCGGACATGGCACGCCGCGCAGGTCACGCCTTCTTTTTGATAGGCAGGATCGTAATGCGGGTTGACTTCCTGCGTCGCCTTCTCGACGCGACCCCGGGGAATCTCCTTGATCAGGGTCGGTTGTTGATTTTCAAGGGGCGCATGGCAATTTAAACAGACCCACGTATGTTTATCTCTCGTCCAATAGGCGTGAAAAAATGGGTCGGTATAGGCTTGCGCATGAATACTGGTTTTCCATTCCTCGTAAATTTCGCGGTGACAGGCTCCACACGATTCCGCTTTCAGGCTCTGCAGGCCTGTAGGAATTTCTTGATGAGGAATCGCATGGGCGTAGTCCGACCGGAGTCCGAAGATCACCGTCGGCTTCACTTCCGTATAGTAGAGGTACACGAGACCGGCGAGGATTGCGACGGCCACAAGAATCTTTGCGAGTGTTCGCATCCTGATCAGCCCTTGTGAAGTATTGGATGGCGACTTTAGCCCATTGCACCGCCGCACGAAGAACCGGCGCCCGCAGTGCACCCGTAGCAATGGTTCCCGATGACAATGCGCCGAGTGTGAAGCTGCGCCGCATCGAAATCCCGGATATGCCGGGGGGCTCCAAAATCCACAGGCACGTCCAGCATCTGATTGAAATCACAATCGTACAGGGTCCCATCCCAGCCCACAGATAGCGTGTAGCGACACATCACGCCAACCGCGGCCGCGGGGTTGAAGGCGTTCGCCAATCGCTGCATGTAGCCCTCGAAATTCCCGCTTTCAACCAGGAATTCGAGAAACCGGCTGATCGGCATATTCGTGATGGTGTAGAGATGGTTAAACGTGATGCCGTAGCGTGTCGCGAGTTCCCGCTTGAATTGGGTCTCCATCGCCTCTTGGGTGGGCGGCAAGAATGCGCCGACAGGGTTGTAGACAAGGTTCAAGATCAACCCGCTCCCGTCGGCTCCATACCCGAATTTATTCAACTTCTGAAGTGCATGGACGGATTTGTCAAACACCCCTTCTCCGCGTTGCGCGTCGGTCTGAGCCGGCAGGAAGTATGGCAATGAGGCGATCACCTCGACTTGGTGGCGCGCCAAGAATTCTGGAAGATCCTCCTGGGATGGCATCAGCAGCACGGTCAGATTGCAGCGGTCTATCACGTGACGTCCCAAGGCGCGTGACTGCTCAACCAGCCAGCGGAAGTTGGGATTCAGTTCTGGCGCGCCGCCGGTGATATCGACAGTCGGAATGCCGGTTCTGGCCAAGGCCTTGATGCACAGCTCGGCCGTGTCGTGCGCCATTTGCTCTTTACGGTCTGGCCCGGCATCCACATGGCAGTGGCGACAGGTCTGATTGCACAGCTTCCCGACATTGATCTGGAAGACACTGATTCCGGTTGCGTGAAGGGGGGCGAGGCCGGCCTGCTCCATCTTCGCGTGGAAGGGGGAACAGCTTTTGCTCGCCGCCAAGAGCTTCAACTGCTCATCCGAAGAAGCCAACGGACTGTTGCGGGCTTGTAACGTGGGTGCCACGATCTTGCCTACCTTCACGATATCACATCGATAACTTTTCGACCACGTTACGCATCTGGACGCCATGGACGAGCGAGGCCCCACCCCGGATGGCGCAGGCCACGTGGACGGCTTCAGTCATCTCCTCGGTATTGGAGCCCTTTTCCAGGCAGGCTTGACTGTAAGCATCAATGCAATAGGGGCATTGCACCGCATGGGCCACACCGAGCGCGATCAGGGCTTTCTCGCGCTCGGTCAGTGCTGCCTCCGCAAAGACCGCGCTATAGTAGCTCATAAACTTGTCCCACAGGTTCTTATTGCCCTTGCCCATGTCGGCGAACTTCCCCAAATCGTGTGGATGATAGTAGGTATCCATGCGTCTTCTCCTTGACGGCTGTAAGCGTGTGTTCTGAAACAACGATGTGATTCCCTCCGATACCAGCTATTATGCTGTGGATGCAAGAGTCCCCCGCCGGTTGAGGCACTGTAGCCTCAGCCATCGAGGTATCACGCGTTTTTTGGGGGTACCCAGTTAGATTGCTGAGCTGGCTCTTGGGAGCGTAAGCGGTGTTATCGCGCTGCTGCTGCTAATGCTCAGACCGAGGCCGTAAGAGCGAGAATTGCCCCTCCGGCGCCGATTCCAGTAAGGCCACCGTCACTGGACGCGCATTGATGGCATAGCGCTCCTCGAATTCGGCACGGTCCTCCTTGAGATCGTTCAGCGTGCGTCCGGTAATAGGAACTCCCGGTCCCAGTCCGGCAAATGTGATTTGCCATGTACCCACGTAGGTCAGACTGCCGGGTTTGACCGAAAAACTGGCTGCCAGGGTTCCTTCCCAGAGACCATACCGGTCTTCATAGCGTAGTTTCGTTACATGGTAGAGGCCCGCGGGTAGAGGAAGCGCAAAGAATACGTTCTCGGTCAGCGGATCCACCACGAATTTCTTGCCGCTGTGGGCTTCCAGCAGTTCCCACCCCAACGATCGCGAAAAGCTTGGCAGGCTGGTCATCCGGTCCTCAGCGTCCCTGATCATAGCCATGCGACCGAAGACAAGGCTCTGACCGGAGTGTTCGGATACAGAAGAGCCTGGGGATAAGGGCCGAGGAACTTCCGCGCAGGCCGAGAGCAGGGCGCACAAGATTCCAAGAACTAGAGGGATAGTAACAGTCCTCCAAGGTCGCATGGGTTTCCTCCGTGCCGATGACTATACAAGAATACCGTTTAAATATCGATAAATTAACAAGTATTACCGTAAACTTATCTAGCTATGATTGTTATATGGTACTATATGGTAATTTATGATATAAATATGATATTTATTGACACAAAACTAGTTGTTTATTATTCTCTGGCTGCTTACATATTTTTGGAGGACAGTCATGGGAGGCATCGCGAAACTATTGGCCTTTGGAATCCTGGTTTTTTCATTTATCGTAGGGCAGGGGGCATGGGCGCTGGATAAGGAAACCCTCGATCTCTTGCTGAAGAAGGGCGTCATCACGCAGCGGGAGTATGACGAAATTATGAAGGGGCACGAGGAGGCATCGAAGGGGCCCGTCACAAGAGAGCTGTTAAAGGATACGACGCCTATGACTTCGACCGAGACAGGGCCCGGCCCACACCCGGTGGGTACCTACAAGGATCTAGAGCGGATTCCCGGAGGAATTGAGAATCTAAGAAAAGAGGGCTATCGAAATGTTTTTACGACCATCGACAACGTTCTGAAGCATTCGGAGCGTCTCAGTGTCGGTATTGTGGCGCTGAAAGTTCAGTACGTCGCGGATAACACGGATCGGAAGCCAGGAACAACCGTGGATCCTGCGACAGGGTTCTCCGGGACTATTCCCACACGGGATGAGAACGGCTTTCGCATCCGCGCCGCTGAGTTTTATGTGACGGGTCGGTTGACGCCTTGGTCCACGTACTACGTCGAGGTCGACTTTGCACGGCAAAGTGAAATCGCCCTGAACAGCATGTACATGGACTTTTATACGAAGGACATGGCCTACGTGGGCGGAATGTCTCCATATGTGAAACAGCTCCGCCTCGGACAGTTTCGCCAGCCGTTCGGTATAGAGCAGGGCACCTCGCAAGGGTTGATCGACTTCATCAACCGCGCCTATTACACCGATCTGAGCCTGGTCGGTATAGACGGGCGCGCCGGCGATCCCGGGTTGAATCCCTTCGGCAAGAGCAACTCAACGGGGTTCGTCCAGCAGCTTGATGTGGGAGCGATGCTCGTTGGCGGGGTACGACAGTTGCCGTTGGAACCAGAATATGAGGTGGCGATCATCAATGGCGCGGGTCGAAACTTTAACGACAATAACGCCGACAAGGACGTCACTGGTCGGATAATCTTAACTCCGGTCCAGGGGATGAAATTGTATCTGGCGGGGTACTACGGCAGTTCGTTCTTCAACGGCACAGCCAGCGGCCCCCTCCGCAATAACACCGACGTGAGAAAGTTCAGAGACGGCGTGATGTACACCTATATCCCGCCCTTCTTTAACAATCTCGTCAAGCTTCAGGGCGAATACATGGAAGGCTACGACAACGGCTTCCGGAGGCGGACCTGGTACCAGTACATCCTGTTCAGGCCGCTGCCGTTCCTACCGAACTTTGAGCCGGAGTATCGGTACGAGCAATTCACCGTGGACACCAATCGCCCCAACAGCATGCTGGATCGCCATACCGTCGGCTTCAACTACTATTTCCATACCAATGTGAAATTGACCGTCAACTATGAGATCAAGCACGACCAGAATGAAGGAAACCCGTTCGTGACGACGGGTGGTGGGGTCGCCAACGCCAACAACAAGAACTTTTTCGCCACGCAGATTCAATTCCGCTATTAGAGGAGGTACGACGATGTCAATCAGTGCACGGAATAAGATCCAGGGACAGATATCGGGAATTCAGGCGGGTGAAGTCATGAGCCTGGTCACGGTACAGGCGGGGGAGAATCGTCTTGTGGCGGCGATCACACGACAGGCCATCGATGAGTTGGGGCTGGCGCAAGGAGATGCAGTGACGGTGGTCATCAAGGCGACCGAGGTGATGTTACTGAAATAGTGATGTCGGCACGGGGTTTAAAAAAGGGGAAGATAATGCACGGCGTATTCGTGGCCCTGATGGTGGTGCTTGTCATGGGAGTATCGGGCGGCTTCGTTCAGGCAGGGGAGATTTCGATTGCTGCGGCCTCGGATTTGAATTTCGCGTTCAAGGAGGTCGTGGCGGAGTTCGAGAAAAAAAGAGGTCACACGGTCAAGGTATCTTGAGGCTCCTCCGGAAACGTCGTTGCCCAGCTCTCCAATGGCGCGCCGTTTGGGTTGTTCTTTTCGGCGGACATCAGCTATCCGAAGAGACTCGTAGAGGCCGGCCTGGCTGAACCCGGAACCCTCTACCGCTATGCCATGGGCCGAATTGTCATTTGGGTTTCCAAGGGGTCTCCGGTTGATGTAGGGACGCTTGGAATCAAGGCCTTGCAACATCCGTCGGTCAAGAAAATCGCCATTGCCAATCCTAAGCATGCTCCCTATGGGCGCGCGGCTGTGGCGGCAATGGAGCACTACACGCTCTATGAGCAGGTGAAGGACAAATTGGTCTTGGGGGAGAATATTTCGCAGACAGCCCAATTTGTTCAGACAGGCGGCGCGGACATCGGCATCATTGCCCTGTCGCTGGCCGTGGCCTCGGCGATAAGGGAGACCGGCACCTTTTGGGAAGTCCCGCTGGAGGCCTATCCGCGGCTTGAGCAGGGCGCGGTCGTATTGAAGACAGCGAAAGACCTGAAAACGGCCCGTGCGTTTCTGGACTACGTTAAAAGTCCCGAGGGGACTGCCGTCTTCAAGCGGTACGGCTTTTTTCTACCGGACAAAGCATCGGCGGAGAAGGTAAGAACGCAATGAAGATCGCATTTGCTTGCGGCGGGATAAGATTCAGGTAGTTCTTTGTTGGCACTGGTTTGACTTCTCTCGGACGTGCCCCTACTATCGCTCTCAATTTCTTGCCCTGTGGGAGGTTCTATGCCGGGAAGACGCCGATCCGTATCGGAGGACAGTCCCAAAGATGTGCTGACTGCCCGTGAGGCAGCCAAGTACCTCCGCCTCGCGCTGCCTACATTTTATCGCTATATGTGGGAAGGCAAGGTTCCAAGCTCAAAAATTGGCGGACGATATCGCTTCAAGAAGTCGCTTCTGGACAAATGGCTGGGAAAGAAGCCGGAAGGCGAGGATGTGAGCGGGCGCAACAAATTGGTCGGAAAGGTATCGGCCATCCGACGCGACGCGATTCTTGCCCAGGTCAACCTCAATGTGGGAGAGCACAAAATTACTGCCGTGATAACGCGGGACGCTCTCGAAGAATTGGGGTTGAAGGTCGGCGACACGGCGGTCGCTCTGATTAAAGCGACCGAAGTGATGGTGATCAAGGGCGGATGAGTTGGGAACCCATTATTCTGACCCTGCGGTTGGCTGGCCTCACCGCGGCGATCCTCGTCGTAGTCGGCGTTCCGATCGCCTACTGGCTAACCTATTCGCGATGGCGATGGAAGTTTCTCGTTGAAGCCGTCGTGGCGCTACCGCTTGTCTTGCCGCCCACGGTGCTCGGCTTCTATGTGCTTGTGGCAGTCAGTCCCAGAAGCCCGCTCGGGCAAATGTATCAGACACTCACCGGACATTCGCTGGCGTTCACGTTCGAAGGGCTTCTCTTTGCGTCGGTCCTCTACAGTCTCCCGTTTGCCGTTCAGCCATTCACGTCCGCTTT
Organism: Nitrospirota bacterium; assembly: GCA_005877525.1. Lineage (GTDB taxonomy): Bacteria > Nitrospirota > Nitrospiria > Nitrospirales > NS-4 > NS-11. The sequence goes on along the minus strand of VBON01000003.1, from coordinate 2,875 downwards.
TGGCGCCGTGGATCCCAAACTTGTGGAGGCGTCCTGGACTCTTGGGGTGTCCCGTCTCAAGACCTTCTTGCGAGTGACCCTACCCCTCTCGGCCGCCGGCGTCGTCACCGGCGTGGTGCTGAGCTTCGCCCATACGCTGGGAGAGTTCGGCGTGGTTCTCATGGTCGGCGGGAATATTCCCGGGGTCACACGTACGGTGTCCATCGACATTTATGACGAGGTACAGGCGTTGAACTATCCCGCAGCAGCTCAGACTGCTTTAGTGCTTTTGCTGTTCTCTTTTGTCATTCTTTCTGTGGTCTATGCCCTGAATCGCAGAGTGTGGGCGGTATGGCCCATGAGATAACGGCTGACTTCGAGAAGGTTTACGACGGCGGCCCCACGATCCGGGCGGCGTTCCATATGCCAGCGGATCGGCCGCACGTCACCGTTCTTTTCGGACCTTCGGGATCGGGAAAGACCACCATCCTGCGGTGCCTGGCTGGGCTGGACCGGCCGCAGGCAGGCCGCATCAGTTTTGCCGGCGCTCTCTGGTTTGACGCCGACGAGGGTATCATGATGCCTCCGCAACAGCGGGGGATCGGCTACCTCTTCCAGGACTATGCGCTGTTTCCCCACCTGACGGTCACTCAAAATATTGGGTATGCGCTGGCGAGCTTGAGTGCGGAGGCCCGCGCGACGCGCGTGAATGAAATGATTACCCTATTGAAGCTTGAGGGATTAGGAGAGCGGCGGCCCTCCCAACTTGCTGGAGGTCAGCAACAACGCGTGGCTTTGGCACGAGTCCTCGCGCCTCACCCTCAGCTGCTCTTGTTAGATGAGCCGCTGTCGGCTCTGGATGTGCCTACCCGGGAAGAGCTGCGCGGTGAGTTGCGTGGTCTACTGCGCAGTCAACCAAGCCCGGTGATGTGCGTGACGCACGACTCCCTGGAGGCTCTCACGCTTGCGGATGAGGTCGCAGTGGTGGCAGGCGGACGTATCGTTCAGGTCGGCCCGCCCGAGGAAGTCTTCAGCCGGCCCGTTGATGCCCAGGTCGCGGCGATCGTCGGCGTGGAGACCGTCGTTGCAGCCAAAGCGGGGGAGCGCACTGATGGATTGGTGGCCCTGGAGGTGGGATCAGCCCGGCTCTGGGCAATTGACTCTGCTGAACGGGCAACCAACTTTTTTGTGTCTATTCGGGCCGAGGATGTGACGGTTACCACGGGCGCTCTGCCAAGTAGCAGTGCTCGCAATCACCTCGCCGGGCGGATTACGGAGGTCCGTCCAGCCGGACCGGTCTCGCGTGTAGTCCTCGAGTGCGGGTTTACCTTGATCGCCTTGGTGACGCGTCAGGCGGCCCAAGACCTTGGACTGCGGCCCGGAGCTCTGGTGACCGCAACCGTGAAGGCGTCGACGATCCACCTTATTCCTCGGTAAGCGTCTACTATCGGATTCGATAAACCTGGCGAGCTCGGCGGTGACGTTGTCTACGTCAGGTTGTAAGGAACTTGCGAGGCTTCGCCGTCGGTGATGCGAAAGGCGTTCAAGACGGGGGCAGCCTGATTCTCGAGGGAAATGATGATGTGAAGGGGTTCGGCCAGATTGAGAACCTTCCGGACGGATTCGAAGTCCGTGGCATTTCTAATATCCGTGAGGGATGGCCGGGAAGGACTGTGGGGATGCGAGTGGTAAATGACTTGGAGATCCAGGGCATTCGCCCGCATGTCTTTAAAGGCTACGGACATCTCTCGAGCGTCCATCACGAAGGCGATTTCAGCCCGCTCGGCGGGGGTGAGCCGCTGGAGATGGCTGATCTTGGCGACGTCGAAGTTTGCGATCTCGGCGCCCTCGGTCGCGACGATATTGGTGATCTTGTAGTGTCTGGTCACGTGCATCTTCTGCCCCGCAAGCAGGCCGCAGCACTCGTGTGGCGCGGCGCGGCGCGCTTCGGCCACCAGGTCCTCGAGAATCTGCTTCGGGATTATTAAAGAGAGCACGACACCGCGTAATTGCCGGAGAGGTCTTTGATGCGAGGATTCGGCCCGCACAGCGCACAGGCAGGATCGTTCGGCACGCGCGTCTTGCGGAACGTCATTTCGAGCGCATCATACATCAGAATGGACCCGGCCAATGACATGCCGATGCCGACAATTTCCTTGATGGCCTCGACGGCCTGCAAAACTCCGATGGTGCCGGCAAGGACGCCGAGGACTCCTGCTTCCTGGCAATTCGGAACTAGGCCCGCGGGCGGCGGCTCCGCGTAGAGGCAGCGGTAACACGGAAAGCCATCCTTTGGCTTCAGCGTGGTGAGCTGCCCTTCAAAGCGAAAGATGCTGCCGGAGATTAAGGGCTTGCCTGCGAAGAAACAGGCATCGTTCACGAGATAGCGCGTCGTAAAATTATCTGAGCCTATGCGGTCAAGATTTCCATGATGTTATCGGCGCCGATGTTCGTCGGATAAGGATTGACTGTGACATCCGGATTCAGGGCATTGAGCATCGCGCGTCCAGACTCCACCTTGGGCTTGCCGACGGTATCGGTAGAGTGGAGAATCTGGCGTTGTAGGTTCGAAAGGTCCACGACGTCGCCGTCCACAAGGCCTATGGTCCCGATTCCCGCGGCTGCAAGGTACAGCGCCGCCGGCGAGCCAAGCCCGCCAGCCCCGATTATGAGGATTTTTGCACGAGCCAGCTTTTTTTGGCCTTTGCCGCCGACCTCCGGCAGAATAATGTGCCGGCTGTAGCGCTCGATCTGGCTGTCAGTAAAATCCATCTAAACCTCTGAGCCTTCTAAATCCTTTCATCCTTTCAACTACTCCACCACGTTCAGCTCGATCGGATCCACGATGACGCCTTTGTTTCTAATGCCCTCGATCGCCCGCTCGATCTCGCCGGCG
>VBON01000343.1 GCA_005877525.1 Nitrospirota bacterium | reverse complement strand
AAGCCGCTCTCGCTGGAAAAAGTCACTCTGCTGATCCGGCATGCGTTGCACGAGCTGAAACTCGAGCACGAGAACCGATCGCTCAAAGAAAAGGCGTCCCGGCATCTCAAGATGGTCGGAGAGAGCGAGGTCATGGTGGAGCTGCGCCGCCAGATTGAAACGGCCGGGCCGGCGCCAAGCCGAGTCCTGATCACGGGTGAAAACGGCACCGGGAAAGAGTTAGTGGCCCGGGCGATCCATATTCATAGCCCCCGCGCCGACCGTCCATTCATCGAGGTGAACTGCGCCGCGATCCCCGAGACGCTCATTGAGAGCGAACTGTTCGGCCACGAAAAGGGAGCGTTCACCGGCGCAATGGTGATGCGGCGCGGACAGTTTGAGGTGGCGGACGGCGGCACGTTGTTTTTGGATGAAGTCGGCGATATGAGCCTGGCGACCCAAGCCAAGGTGCTCCGAGTGCTGCAGGAGCAGAGGTTCCAGCGATTGGGTGGGACGAAGCCGATCAAGGTGGACGTGCGGGTCATTGCGGCGTCCAATAAAAATCTGGTGGAAGCGCTCCGGAAGGGCACTTTTCGCGAGGATTTGTATTTCCGGCTGGCGGTGCTTCAGCTGGATGTCCCGCCGCTGCGCGAGCGCCGGGAAGACATCCCGGCGCTGATCCGCCACTTCCTCCGCATAAATGTCGAGGAGCAGGGATTGCGCCCCAGGGAGATTACCCATGACGCCCTGGATGTTCTCTCGAGACACGACTGGCCCGGCAATGTTCGGGAACTGCGAAACCTTGTAGAGCGCACGATGATCATGTCTCGGGGGTCGGATATTCAGGCATCTGACGTAGAGCCTCTGGTGCGACAGGGTGGTGTCCTGCACTCGCCGCAGGTTCCATCGGCCTTCGATTATGCATCGCTGCGGGAAGCCCGGGCGGCCTTTGAGCGTGAATACATCGGCCGCAAGCTTCGCGAGCGCTCGTGGAACGTCTCCAAAACAGCGGATGATCTGAAGATCGAGCGCAGCCACCTCCACCGGAAGATCAAGCTTCTGGGCATCGAAGTCCGCCCCGAATCCTGATTTTGTCATTCTGTTACACTCCCTGCATGGGCGAATCCCTGCAAGCAGGCGACGACCGGCTGCTCACCATCGAAAAGCTGGTTCATGGGGGCAAAGGGCTTGCCCACGATGGATCGCTGGCGGTCTTTCTGCCGCGTGTTCTGCCCGGGGAGCGGGTGCGCGTGCTGCTCGATCGGCCCCGAAAAGGGTATGCGCAGGGGCAGCTGCTTGACGTTGTTACCCCCTCCGGTGATCGGATCACGCCTCCATGTCCGGTTTACGGACAGTGCGGCGGCTGCCAATTACAGCACGCCACGCCTGACGCGCAACTCGAGCTTAAACGGACAATCCTCAGCGAAACCCTCGCCCGGATTGGCGGATTGCGCGATCTGAATGTCCCTCCCCTAATCCCTTCGCCCGAGAATTTTGGATACCGCAGCCGGGCTAGATTTGCGGTCCTTCGCGATGACCAGGGAAAGGCTGCTTTGGCATATCACGAAGAGGGAAGTCCGCGGCTGGTCGCTATCACCGAGTGTCTGTTATTGGCACCCCCGCTGAATCGCATGCTGGGCGCTCTTAATAGGCTCCTGACCTGGTCTGAGAAGATGCGCCTTCAGGAAGTCACCGTCACCGTCTCGAACGGTACTGAAGAGGTCGTGAATCAATATTTCGCGGAGCGAGCGACCGGCCGCGAGGCCAAATCGTGGTTCGACAGGGTTCGAGAAGACGGGCCGATTAGAGGGCAGGCGTTGCTGGCGGGTCGCGGCTCACAGGCCCGCCGTTGGGCTGAAGGGGAAATAGCATTGACTGAGATCATTGCCGGCTGCAGGTTCAGGATCAGCGACGGATCATTCGCGCAGGCGAATTGGAAATTGAATGCCGCACTGGTCGAAGGAGTGAAGAGCTGGGCGCTGGAGGGCTTCGAAGCAACCCCGCTGCGCGTGCTCGAGCTCTATGCCGGAACCGGCAACTTTGGTTTGCCGATCGCCCGGGAAGGCGCTCTCGTTACGTTAGTAGAGGGAAATCGGGCGGCCCTGGCGGATGCCAGGGAAAATGCCAGGATCAATCATATCGGGCGCTGCCGGTTTCGGGCCGTCTCGGCGGAAGCGATGTTGGCGGCAAGCGCCGCCGGCGAATACGACCTGGTCGTACTGGATCCTCCTCGCACCGGCCTCAGCAAGGAAGCAGTGACGGGGCTCATGCGGGTGGGACCAAAACGCATCCTGTATGTCTCTTGCGATCCTCCGACGCTGGCGCGGGACCTGCGTGCATTCGTGGCCGCCGGCTATCGTGCGGCTCGACTGCAGGCATATGACATGTTCCCCCAAACCATGCATATCGAAACCCTTGTCGAATTAGTTCGCGACTTGTCCTGACTCGTCCAGTAATCCTTCGCCGTCCGCTGAGAATTCGGGACTCGAATGGCCATGTGCTCGATCCCGGCGCATCCAATCATCAATCATCTCCATCTTGAACCGCCATTGCCCGCCGACCTTAAAGGCCGGAAAGGTGGGATCCTTGATCAACCGGTAGACCGTGCGCTCGGTGACGACGAGGTAATTCGCCACCTCCTTCACCGTGATCAACTTGCTTTTGTGCTTTTCTTGTTTCGTCATGAGCATGTCTTTCCTCCCTGGAGCTGATGGTCGTGTTGTCCTCTTTTCCGGTATGTTGTCCACTGAACTTAAGACACAGCAAGACAGGTGCCATGAAAAGCTGTGAAGGTAAGACATACGTTTTCAATGACATACAAAACAGGCCGCGTTGACCTAAGGCGTTCCTTCCGCTAAGATGCCGCTTTTCTAGGCAAAAATGGCATGGCAGCGATGGACTATAAAAAAGCGGGCGTCGATATCGCGGCTGGAAATGAGTTCGTGCGTCGAATCCGCCCTATAGTGCGATCGACGTTCCGGCCCGAGGTTCTGACCGATATCGGCGCTTTCGGGGGGCTGTTCCGCTTCGATTCTGCGCGATATCGAGAGCCGGTGCTGGTTTCAGGAACAGACGGTGTGGGAACGAAGCTGAAGATTGCGGCCCTGATGGG
>VBON01000002.1 GCA_005877525.1 Nitrospirota bacterium | reverse complement strand
GCTCGAGCTCATTCTCCAGGTCCGCTAACTCTCCCGAATTCCCCTAAAATTGGACAGGGCCCGCTATTCAGCCGGGAGGACCGGTATCCCGGCGAGTTGACAGCCCAAAACCGCGCTTGTTATAGATGGGGGGAATCGGACGATACCAATGAAGACCATTTTGCCACTTTTAATCATCCCGCTTCTGGGCAATCCTGCCTTCGCCGAGACGACCATCTTTCCGGATTCCGGCCCTATCGGTATTGAGACCACAATCACGGGCGACGGGTTCGGCAAGTTTGTCTCGACACAGAAGAGTATGGTGCTATTTGGGAAGGTTCCAGCTCTGGTCCAGCAATGGGACAACGGCCGCATTGTCGTGCGGGTTCCTTCGCAGGCCGTCACCGGACCGGTCGTGATCAAGAACGGCAAGAAGACTAATCAGGTTGGAGTTTTCACGGTCGAGCAGCCTGTCGTGAAGGAAATCTCCCCCGCTTCGGCACCGGCCGGCGAGATCGTCCAAATACTCGGTCGGAACTTCGGGCCGACCGTCGGGCAAAAGGACAGCGAAATGCAGTTCGGCGTCAATGAAGTGCTGTTCAACGGTGTTCCCGCCGAAGTCCTCCGCTGGAGGGATTCCCGCATCGAAGTGAAAGTGCCCTCGAATGCGACCAGCGGGCCTCTCACCGTGCGCTTAGCCTCGGTAGATCCTCTTCAGGACGGCTCCTGTTGCGCCGCCGCGGGATACAGCATCAGCAAACCGGTGGCCTTTACGGTCGTAGCAACTATGCTGATGGAACCCACGGAAGGGCCGATCGGAACGCCGGTCGTCATCTCCGGCGGAGGCTTCGGACAAATGAAGCTGGGTGAGGATCTGGTTTTGTTTAACGGGGTCCCGGCGCAGGTCCGTGAGTGGTCGAACAACCGCATTCGTGTGAACGTTCCATTAAATGGCACGTCGGGACCAGTGACGCTAAAGAGAGGAAGCGAGAGCCGCACGGTCGGAGAGTTTCGACTCACCCCGCAGCACGTCATCGGCTTCCAGCCGGACACCGCGCCGGTGGGAAGTCTTATCACCATCTCCGGCGAGCACTTCGGGGTGTTTTCCGACAGCGGCCCCAACCAGGTGCTGTTCGGTGGAATTCCGGGCCGCGTGTTCCAATGGGCCGACCGCGTGATCCATGTCTGGGTGCCAGTCAGCGGGAAAACCGGTCCCTTGGAGGTCCGTCGCGGAGCAGTCAAGGTCAATGCGGATGGATCATGCTGCGCGGAGCAGGGCTTCGCGACCGCCGGCGCGGGAGAGTTCACCTTGACGGTGCCGAAAGTTGACTCCGTCACACCGGAAACAGCGGAGATCGGAAGTGTGGTCACGATTAAAGGCTCCGGGTTCGGGGACTTTGTCACGACCGACGAGCGCACGCAAGATAATATCTCCCGGGAAGGCCATCAGCATAAATTCACCAAGCTCAGCGAGAACGTTGCCAGAACATCGGTACTGTTTCCGGCTCAAGAGGATTACGTCCGGGCAAAATATGTCGCCGGCATCGTGGAGAGCTGGAACGACAACGAGATCAAGGTGCGCGTGCCGCGCCTGGCGGAGCCGGGCGACATCGTGATTCGGCGAGGATCTTGGGATCTTCTGCCAGACGGCACTTGCTGCAAAGATAAGCAGTGGGTGGAGACAGCAGCGGGCCACTTTACCCCGAGCGGTCTTGAAGAGATCGACCGTAACTATCGAAAGAACCTCCAAAAACAGGGCGAACAATAAGCCTTCTAACTGCTCTGACTCCATATGAGGCTGCTGAGTATGCCTATTTTCAGAAGTCTGGTGCTGATTTTTTTGTGCTCCATCTCAGGACTACTCTTCCCGCCAGAGGACGCGACGGCAGCGATAAGCGACATCAGGAGCGGCACGACGATGTCGCTTTTCGGCGTGGCGTTTGCCTCTTCTTCAATTGGAATTGCTGTGGGGAGCGGTGGCACTATCTTGCTCACCACGGACAGCGGGACGTCCTGGAAATCACAGAAAAGCGGGACGCAGGAAGCCCTGTATGACGTCGCATTCGCCTCAAAGAAGATCGGGTGGGCCGTCGGGGCGAGCGGCACGATTTTAAAATCGATTGATGGCGGCGGTAGTTGGAAACCTCAGAAAAGCGGTACAGCTGCCAATCTTTTCGATATCGCCTTCCTCGATCAGCAGCACGGCTGGATCGTTGGATCCGAGGGAACATTCCTGTCGACTGCGGATGGGGGCGCCTCCTGGCAGGATTTGCCGACCCGCAGTCGGGCCCTTCTATACGCAGTCCAATTTATCGATCCCAAAACCGGCTGGGCCGTCGGTTCATTAGGAACCATAGTGGCTACCAAAGACGGCGGCCGGACATGGATCACCCAGGAGAGCAAGACGCCGAGCACGTTGTTCGACCTTTTTTTCACCGACCCGCAGAACGGCTGGATCGTGGGAAATGGCGGGGTCCTTCTGCAGACCTTTGACGGGGGTGCAAAGTGGGAGGACCGGTCCCTCTCCAGGCCTGTGGACCTGACCGGAGTTTATTTCAGCGACATCAAAACAGGATGGATCGTAGGAGACCGGGGCACAGTTCTGCAGACCACCGATGCAGGATTTAGCTGGGCACCTTTTGCGAAAGGACCCAATTCGACGCTCTACGGAGTCACATTTCTCGGCGCGAAAATCGGATTCGCCGTCGGAGACAATGGCACCATTTTGAAGATTTCGGTTCCCTAGGGCACCCGCTGACATCGCTGAGCACTCACGCCGCTGTCATCCTGAGCGCAGCGAAGGATCTGTTTTTCCTACCCAAGTAGATTCTTCGCTTCGCTCAGAATAACAGTGCTGGTGACTAGGCACTAGCCTACATCGCCCCACTCATACTGTATGATCGCCAAGGCGGCAAGGACGGCACTCTCGGTTCGAAGAATCCTCGGCCCCAGCGAGACGTTCTCGAACCCACACTCTTCCGCCCGGCTCACTTCCTCGTCCTCAAACCCGCCTTCCGGGCCGATTGCCACGGCGATCGTCTCCGGCTTCTGTCTGCCGCGCAGCGATTCTCGCAGGCGTCTTCCCTGAGGATGTTCCCACAACAACAACCGGCACGTTGTCTTACGTTCCTGTTCGCACCATGTCGCAAATGGCTTCGGTTCCGTCACTTCGGGAAGCTCCCAGCGCATGCTTTGCTGCGCTGCCTCTCGCGCAATCGCACGCCACCGCGCCGTGCGATGGGGAATCCGCTCGAGGCTCAATCGGATCACGGTTCGTGCGGTCACCAATGGGACGAGACGGGTTATGCCCAGCTCCGTCGCCTTCTGGATTGCCCAGTCCATGTGCTCGCTCTTGATCAGGGCGAGGCCGAGGGTAGTGTGGGGAGAGGATGCAGGAGGAGGATTGGAGCTGGAGATAATATCCGCGGTCAGGCGCCCTGCATCCGCACGGATTACGCGAGCGCGGAATCGAAGACCACCTGAGTGGCCGAGCCAGAGCTCTTCACCGGGCTGGATGCGGAGACTTTCGACGAGATGGTGCGCAAGGGAGCCGGTAAGAGTGATCCCATCACCCTGGATCGCCTCCGGCTCAATGAAGAACACCGGCATTTCAATCGAACATATTTTTCATCTTGTCCAGGATACCGTCGCTCGGCACATCCAGCAGCTCCCCGCTGATGCTCGCATACTCTTCCAGCAGTTCCTTCTGCTTTGGCGTCAGCTGACCGGGAATCTGCACCTTCACTCTGACCAGTTGATCGCCGGTGACGTTTTCACGAAGGCTGCGGACGCCGAGTCCCTTAATGCGGAAGATCTTGTCGTGTTGCGTGCCAGGGGGAATCTTGATGACCATCTCTTCGCTCTTCAATGTCGGCACCTTGATTTTTGCCCCAAGTGCGGCAGCCGCAAAGCCGATCGGGACCTCGCATACGAGATCGTTGCCTTTGCGGCTAAAGGTGGGATGAGGTGAGACGCCGATTTGAATAAACAGGTCTCCCGGCGGGCCGCCGTTCTCTCCCTTCTCTCCTTCCTGCGCCAGCCGCAGCATGGTACCGGTCTCAACCCCCGGCGGAATGTGCGCGCTCAAGACCCGTTCTTTGCGGAGTTGACGGGCGCCTCGACAGTTGGCGCACAACGCCGTGATGAGCTGGCCCGTCCCTTGACATCGACCGCATGTCTTATTGATGGTGAAAAAACCCTGTTGGAATCGAAGTTGCCCGGCTCCCTTGCACCCAGAGCAGATCTTGATGTGTTCTGCGCTCTTGGCGCCGCTACCTTGGCAGTCGGGGCATGTCTCCCAGCGAGGGACATTCAGCTTAACCTCCTTGCCGTAGACCGCGTCCTCGAAGGCGATCGTCAGATTGTATTCAATGTCAGAACCGCGTGCGGTTCGGCGTCCTCCCTGGCGTCCTCCGAAAAAATCGTCAAAGATGTCGTTGAAAATGTCTCCGAAGCCGCCGCGGCCGAAGCCTTCAAAGCCCCCTGCCCCATCGGTGTGGCCGAATGTATCATAGCGGCGACGTTTTTCCTGATCGCTGAGGATCGCGTAGGCCTCGCTAATCTCCTTGAATTTCTCTTCTGCGACCTTTTTCTCCTGGTCCCCGCAGGTGTCCGGGTGGAATTGGCGGGCCAGCTTTCGGTACGACTTCTTGAGATCTTCCTCTGTCGCGTTTCTCTCAACGCCCAGAACTTCGTAATAGTCGCGTTTCACCATGTCCGACCCACAGTAAGTCGCCTCATCATGCACCCAGCCCGGGGGTTTACCTAGGGTTACTTTTTATCCTTGTCAACTTCCGTATACTCTGCGTCCACAACGCGCTCCTGGTCCGGACCGGCGGCCTGTCCGTTAGCCTGACTTTCGGTGGATCCTGTCGGTCCTGCTTCAGCGGCGCCGGCTCCTGCAGTCTTTTTATACATCTCTTCGCCGATCTTTTGCGAGGCCTTGACAAGATTCTGAGTCGCGTTGCGGATGGCATCGAGGTCACCACCCTTCATTGCTTCGCGGGCTGCCGCAATCTCGTCCTGGATCTTTTTTCGTTCATCTTCGGCGATCTTATCGCCATGTTCCGTCAAGAGTTTCTCGACGCTGTAGATGCGGTTGTCGGCCTCGTTGCGGACCTCCACCAGTTCACGCTTCTTCTTGTCCTCGGCGGCGTGAGCCTGCGCGTCTTTTACCATTTTATCGATGTCGTCCTTGTTCAGCCCGCCGGAAGCGGTAATGCGGATCGACTGTTCCTTTTGTGTCGCCAGGTCTTTGGCGGACACATGTACGATCCCGTTGGCATCGATATCGAAGCTCACTTCGATCTGTGGCACACCCCGCGGCGCGGGTGGAATGCCGACCAGGTCAAAATGTCCGAGAGACTTGTTGTCAGAGGCCATCTCGCGCTCCCCTTGGAGCACATTGATGGTCACCGCGGTCTGACCGTCCGCGGCGGTTGAAAAGATCTGACTTTTCTTGGTCGGAATTGTCGTGTTACGCTCAATGAGGCGCGTGAAGACGCCACCCAAGGTTTCAATGCCAAGTGTCAACGGCGTCACGTCCAGGAGAAGCACATCCTTGACCTCACCCTTCAACACGCCGGCCTGGATCGCCGCGCCGACCGCCACCACTTCGTCCGGGTTGACTCCCTTATGCGGTTCCTTACCGAAGAAGTCCCGCACGAGCCCAATGATCTTGGGCATGCGAGTCATGCCTCCGACCAACACCACCTCATCGATGTCCTTCGCCGTGCTGCCAGCGTCGGACAAGGCTTTCTTGCACGGTTCCAGGGTCCGCTGAATCAGGTCATCCACCAGTTGCTCGAGCTTCGCGCGGGTGAGCTTTATCACAAGGTGCTTCGGCCCGCTGGCGTCGGCCGTGATAAACGGCAGATTGATTTCCGTCTCCTGCGAAGAAGACAGCTCGATCTTGGCCCGCTCAGCCGCTTCTTTGAGGCGTTGGAGCGCCATGCGGTCCTTCTTGAGATCAATGCCTTGGTCCTTTTTGAACTCATCGACGAGCCAATCCATGACCCGAAGATCGAAGTCGTCTCCGCCCAAGAACGTATCGCCGTTGGTGGATTTCACTTCGAAAACGCCTTCGCCGATCTCGAGAGTGGAAATGTCGAACGTGCCGCCGCCAAGATCGTAGACGGCGATGCGCTCGTCCTTCTTCTTATCGAGACCATAAGCCAGAGACGCCGCGGTCGGCTCGTTGATGATGCGCAGCACCGTCAGTCCGGCGATCTGTCCGGCATCCTTGGTGGCCTGGCGTTGGCTGTCATCGAAATACGCGGGCACCGTGATAACCGCTTCGGTCACCGGCTCCCCAAGGTAGTCTTCCGCCGTTTGTTTCATCTTTTGAAGAATCATGGCAGAGATTTCGGCCGGGCTGTACCGTTTGCCCCGAATTTCCACGTGGGCGTCTCCATTGGGAGCGGGTACGACCTTGTAGGGCAGCCGCTTCATGGCCTCACGGACCTCCCGTGACTCGAATTTTCGCCCGATCAACCGCTTAATGGAATAGATCGTATTTTCCGGATTGGTGATTGCCTGGCGTTTGGCAATCTGGCCCACCAGTCGCTCGCCTTTGTCGGTGATTCCGACAACCGATGGCGTCGTCCGGTTCCCTTCCGCGTTGGCGATCACGACGGGATCGCCCCCCGACATAATCGCCACACACGAGTTTGTTGTTCCGAGATCAATCCCGATTACCTTACCCATGTGCCTCTCCTTCCATTCTAAACATCCGTTGCTGAACAAGTTTCATTTCTAGAAGTTCAAAAGAATCCATAACCGCTATTGCGTCAGTCGTCACTCTTGGACTCCGCGACGGTGACCATGGCCGGGCGCAGAACCCGATCGTGCAGGTAATAACCCTTTTCATACTCCTCAACGATCGTATTCGGCTTGTGCCCTTTGGCGTCCACCTTGGCCACCGCTTGGTGCACCGCCGGGTCAAAGGGTAGTCCGACGCTAGGGATCGGCTTCACTCCGAAGCGGGACAAGATCTCGAGATACTTCTTGTACGTTAATTCGACGCCCTGCAGGACGCCTTCCTGATTGCCGGACACACGGCCGTGTTGCAGGGCACGCTGAAGGTCATCAAGAACTGGAAGCAACTCCTTCAGCAATCGTTCATTGGAATATTTCCGGTACTCGTCCTGATCCTTTTGAGCCCGTTTTTTATAGTTCTCAAACTCCGCTGCCAACCGAAGGTACCGATCCTGCGCCGCTTTGAAGTCGCTATCGGGTGAAGAATTTTGCGTCTCGGCACGTGGCAAAGTGTCAGGAGTTCCGCCTTCATCTGGAGTGCCTTGTTCATAGTCAATTGATTTATCAGATGTTTTGTCCTCTTCAGACATGCCACTCCCTCCCGACTTAAGCTAGGTAGCCACGAGTGAGGCGGTAATCAAGCCAAGCAACGGATTTAAGAGGAATTTTCTTTCAGCAGGACCGATTCAACTGATACAGCAGGGCCAGACCTTCGAGGGTCAGATCGGGCCTGATCTCCCGAATCGTTCGGGATTCGGAAGCAAGGAGGCCGGCAAGACCGCCGGTGGCCACGACGAAACATTCCTGACCAATGGTCTGCTGCATCCGCGTCACAATCTCATCTACGAGGCCGGCATACCCAAAAATGATCCCGGCTTGCATGCTGGAGGCTGTATCTCGTCCAATAACCGATTTGGGACGGATGAGCTCGATTTTCGGGAGCTTCGCGGCGCGTTGAAACAGGGCCTCAGCAGAAATGCGAATCCCCGGAGCAATGGCGCCTCCCAGGTACTCACCTTTCTTTGTTACGAGACAGA
>VBON01000001.1 GCA_005877525.1 Nitrospirota bacterium | reverse complement strand
GGTTGTCCCGGCGATGGACGGGGGAATGTGGGATCATCCAGCGGTCTGCGAGAACGTCCGGACGTTGCGGGCGCGTGGTGTCATCATCATGGAGCCGGAACGCGGGCCTTTGGCCTCAGGGCGGGTCGGAAAGGGACGGTTTCCTGAAGAGAGCGCAATCGTCGCGGCAATCTCTGGTGGCCTCTGTCCTCACAAGGATTTCCGCGGCCGCCGCGTTCTCATCACAGCGGGGCCGACCCAGGAGTCCTTGGATCCGATACGGTTTTTCTCCAATCGCTCCTCGGGAAAAATGGGATGGGCGCTGGCAGAGGCCGCGCGGGATCGTGGTGCGGACGTGACCTTGATTGCCGGTCCGACCGCTCTTTCCCCACCGTGCCAGATTGCCTTCGTGCCAATTACAACCTCCGAAGAACTGCGCAAAGCGGTGATGGCTCGCTTCGCGGAGTCCGACGTCTTGATCATGGCCGCAGCCGTCGCTGATTTTCGTCCGGTTCGACCGGCGCCACAGAAGATCTCTAAAAGCAAAGGTCGCATCACCCTGATCCTGGAGCCTACTCCAGATATTTTGATGGAACTGCCCGGGCGGCGGCCTGGTCAAGTCGTCGTCGGATTTGCGGCCGAGACGAAGGAGTTAGTCGAGACGGCCCGGCGCAAGCTCGTTGCGAAGAAACTGGATCTCATTGTCGCGAACGATGTGACCGAACCGGGGGCCGGGTTTGGGACGGATACCAACCGAGTGGTGCTTATTGATCGCCGGGGTCAGGTCGGAAATCTCCCGCTGATGCCGAAACGACAGGTGGCGCATTGTGTGTTGGACGCCGTGCAATGCTTAACAGAGGGCAATGATCAGAAAAACCGTTTGAACCCCCGGCTTGTTTCCTCCACCCAGGCCGTGGGACAAAAAAGTGAGCGCAACAGCAAAGCGAGGTGATGTAATGAGTCGAGAGATGTCACCGGTATTCATGATTCAAGCGAGAGAACTGTTTGATGCCGGCAAGTTCAGCACGGCCATTATGACCCTGCAGGAAGGACTCCAACAGTATCCCCAGTTCATCAGCGCGCGGGTGCTTTTGGGTGAGATTTATTGGACCTCTGGGGAAACAGCGCTGGCGAGAACCGAACTGGAACAGGTCATCAAAGCCGTGCCGGACAATTTTGCGGCGCATCGAAAATTGGCGCTGATCTACCGCGAGGTCGGTGATGTGCCGGCTGCAATTCAGTCCTGTCGAAACGTGCTTCAGGTCAATCCTCGAGACCTCGAGATGCGGACTTTGCTGGATCAGTTACAGACTTTGGCGGCGCACGCAGGGGATCCGATGAAGGCTGAGCCGAAAGCCGCCCTGCAAGCGATCACTGTTGAGTTAGGGGTGGTCTCCCCTGACGTGCAGGGGGTTCTGACCACCGATTCGGAATCAACGACCATGACTGACGCGAAGGCGACGGAATCCGACAGCATAGACTCTGAAACGCTGGCCGAACTCTACATCATTCAAGGGCATCGGGATAAAGGCCTTTTGGTCTATCAGCGGTTAGCGGACAAGTACCCCGCAAACTCCCGATATCGTGACCGGATCGAGGCTCTGGAGCGGTCCGCTGCCCTGAAGCAAGCACCTTCTCCAGAGGAGGTGCCGGCCGCCCTTCCCGAGGAGACTCCCGCCAAGAACCGACGAAGACTTCAGGTGCGGCGCCTGGAAGGGTGGTTGCAGGTGATTCGGACCCGTCGGCGTCTTTGATGAAGATCTTGGTGCTCCATGGTCCCAACCTGAACCTCCTCGGCAGCCGGGAGAACGACGTGTACGGGAGCGTCACGCTCGATGCAATCAACCGTGCGTTGGAAGATCTGGCAAAGGCCGAAGGCGTGAAGTTGGCCATCCATCAGTCCAACGCCGAAGGCGACCTGGTGGACTGGATCCAGAAAGCGGCAGGCGCTTTCGATGCCTTGCTCATCAATCCGGGGGCCTTTACCCATACGAGTATCGCGTTACGCGACGCTATTGCCGGTGTCGGAATCCCTGCGATAGAAGTGCACTTATCGAATATCTATCGCCGAGAGGCGTTTCGACAGCACTCGTACATCGCGGGAGTGGCCATCGGTCAGATTTCAGGATTTGGCTCGGACAGCTATGTGCTTGGCCTTCGCGCGGCGGTGGCACATGTAAAACGTGCGCAGACAATAAAAACCTGACGGAACCACCTAGGACCAACCGAGGTCTATATCGTGGAAAGGACGCCTAGTGATCAGCACGTCGGAATTCCGAAATGGTGCGAAGCTCGAGTTGGAGGGAGAGCCTTTTACGATCATCGAATTTCAACACGTCAAGCCCGGTAAAGGAGGCGCTTTCGTCCGCACAAAACTGAAAAGTCTCAGGACAGGCAATGTCATCGAGCGGACATATCGCTCAGGTGAGAAGCTGCAGACACCGGATCTGGACGAGCTGGAAATGAAATTCTTGTATGCTGCCGACGAGGAGTATACCTTCATGGACACCAGCAACTACGAACAGCTCGTCTTCAACCGAAAGCAACTGGGCGATGGCTGGGATCTGCTGAAGGAGGACATGACGGTGAAGATCCTGCTCCATAACGCCGTTCCCATCGGCATGGAGCTTCCGGTGTTCGTCGAATTGAAAGTCGTGAAGACGGACCCTGGTGTGCGCGGCGACACTGCGTCAGGGGGTTCGAAGCCTGCGATCCTGGAAAGCGGGGCGACGATCAAGGTCCCGCTGTACCTTGACGAAGGAGTCGTGGTGAAGGTCGACAGCCGGACCCGTGAGTATGTGGAACGCGCCTGATGAAACACCGCGCTCACGAGCCGGCCCGGAAGGGCAGGAAAATTCCCGCACGGCCTCGGCCTGATGCTCTCATCGATCCGAAGTTGTTGCAAGAACTGATTGATATTTTCCAGACCACGGGCGTCGCCGATCTTGAAGTGGAACGTCAAGGGCTGCGGGTCCGATTGCGGAAGGAGGATGCCACCGGGGCGCCGTCCGTCAGGGAAGTGGCCGTTCCGGTGCACGACCAAGTCCGCTCTGTACAGTCGGCGGAGGTGCCGCCGTCGTTTCCATCCGTGGAGGGCTTGCTCACCGTCACGTCGCCCATTGTCGGCATTTTCTACCGATCGGCGTCGCCCGAGACGGAGGCCTATGTTGAAGAGGGGGCTTACGTCAGGAAGGGTCAGGTCCTCTGTATTGTGGAAGCCATGAAGCTGATGAATGAAATCGAATGTGAAATCGATGGGCGGGTAGTAAAGATTCTTCAGGAAAACGCGAAGCCGGTCGAGTACGGCGAGCCGTTGTTTCTGATAGAACCGGCCGCGCCGGAGGCCTAGGTGTTCAAAAAAATCCTCGTGGCAAACCGCGGAGAAATTGCGGTTCGGATCATCCGGGCCTGCAAGGAACTCGGCGTCCGCAGCGTGGCGGTCCACTCCGAGGTGGACAATGATGCCCTGCACGTCCGGATGGCCGATGAGCATCTGTGTATCGGACCGGCCGATCCGAGCCTCAGCTACCGCAACATCCCGAACATCCTTAGCGCCGCCGAAATCACAGCCTGTGACGCCATCCATCCCGGTTATGGATTCCTGGCGGAGAACGCGCATTTCGCCGAGGTGTGCGAGTCAATCGGCGTGAAGTTCATCGGCCCGAGTTCTGAGAACATCGCGACGATGGGCGATAAGGCCAAAGCGCGCGAGCTGATGATTCGACAGGGCTTGCCGGTAATGCCCGGGAGCGAAGGCGAAATTGCCAGTACGCACGAGGCGGCAGCGGTGGCGGCCAAGATCGGCTATCCCGTCATCATTAAGGCGTCCGCGGGCGGCGGCGGCCGCGGGATGCGCGTGGTGAACCGGGAAGAAGAGTTGACTCATGCCTTTCAGGCCGCGCGCGCGGAAGCGGCTGCCGCCTTCGGAGATCAGGCCGTATACATCGAAAAGTATTTTCTCGAGCCGCGCCATATCGAGGTGCAGATCCTCGCGGACGAACGGGGCCGCACGATTTCGGTCGGGGAGCGGGATTGCTCGATCCAGCGTCGGTATCAAAAGCTGATCGAAGAATGCCCGTCCCCCGCGGTGGACGACCGCCTGCGTCGGGAACTGGGCCGGATCGCCGTGGAAGCGGCCCAGGCGGTGCGCTATCGGAATGCGGGGACGGTCGAGTTTCTGTTGGACAAGGACCGGCGGTTCTTCTTCATGGAGATGAACACGCGCATTCAGGTCGAGCATCCAATCACGGAAGAAGTGACCGGTATTGACTTGGTGAAGGAGCAGATCAAGATCGCCGCGGGCATGTCGTTGGCGTGGAAACAACAAGATGTGAAAATCAATGGCCACAGCATGGAATGCCGGATTAATGCCGAATGTCCCGAAAAATTCACGCCGTGCCCGGGTCGCATCTCGCGGTTCCATGCTCCCGGGGGGCCCGGGGTTCGAGTGGACACGGCGATTGAAACCGGCGCGGAGATCCCGTCCCAGTACGACTCGCTGATCGCCAAACTCATCGTGCGAGGACAGACGCGTGAGGAGGCCCTCGCCCGGATGCGACGGGCGCTTGAGGAGTGTGTGGTGGAGGGGATCAAGACGACGCTCCCCTTGCACCGGCGGATCTTTGAGGATCCCGACTTTCAGAAGGGCCGGTTCTCCACCTCTTTCCTGGAGCGGTTTTTCGCCGCCTACCCTTCCTGATCTTCTCAACAGCGCAAGACGCTTGTTTTTCTTCCCGTGAAACGCGTCCTATGAGACTATTACCCCCGTCCTCCCCGGCTCCGCCAAGACGGAGCCTTTACCCGCGGCACCCGCACACCCCAAGCCTGCCAGGACAGGCTTCTCCTCCCGCGGGACGCGTCCTTTGATATTTCACCCACCACTGCACCCGCCCACCCCGGATCCACCAATGGGTCCCTTTCCCGGCCCGGACGCCCCATTACACCCACCCACCCCAAGCCTGCCAGGACAGGCTTCTCCTCCCGCGGGACGCGTCCTTTTCCCGGGAGGTGTGTACCTTATCCTGGATCCGGCGGTGGCCGCAGGCCGATTGCTTGAGGGGATCGCCAGGGAAGCCCTCCTAAAAGGCATCCGCACGTTCCAGCTACGCGTAAAGACTTCGGAGACAGGAGTGTTTTATGAACTGGCATTGACGTTGGCGCCGGTGATCCACGCGGCGGGGGGTCTGTTCATCGTGAACGACCGCTGCGATGTGGCGCTCGCGGTCGGAGCGGACGGCGTGCATCTCGGCCAGGAGGATCTCCCAGTGGCCGAGGCGCGTGCGCTCCTTGGACCGGGGATGCTCATCGGAATCTCCACCCATAACCTGGCCCAAGCGCTTGAGGCGGAAGCTCTGGGGGCGGACTATCTTGGTTTCGGTCCGATCTTCCCGAGCCCAACGAAAAGCCATCCGGAGCCGGTGGTTGGGATTGAACGGCTTCGGGAGGTACGCGCCCGTGTACGGCTGCCAATTGTCGCGATCGGGGGGATCAATGCTGCAAACATCAAAATGGTGGCCGATGCGGGTTCTGACGCGCCCGCCGTGCTTTCAACTGTGCTCGCGGCGCCAGATCGCGCGCGTGCCATCGCCGATCTGATGACAGCTCTTCAAGCCTAGCCCTTGCTTATTTTAGCGGCCCGACCTGGTTAACGTTTGCGTTTGGATGTGGCGGCAGGTTTTGAAGCGACCTTGGGCTTGCGGCTGGGAGCGGGTTGGGCCGTGGTGGTCTTAGCTTCCAGTGCCGCTAGGCGATGCTCGGCATCCCGAACCTTCTCGCGCAGCTCGGGCAGCTTCGCCAGGACCGCCATCGCCTTGAGCCACGCCTTGTGCGGCAGGGCGGGGAATCCGGCGACGATTTCTCGATCGGCGACATCATGGATAATACCAGCGCGAGTGGCGACCATCACCTGATCTCCCACCCGGATGTGATCGGAGATGCCCGCTTGGCCTCCGATCATCACGTGATGGCCGGTCGAACTGCTGCCTGCGATGCCCACCTGGGCCACGATGATGTTGTGTTCGCCGATCTCCACGTTGTGCGCGATCTGGACGAGGTTATCCACTTTGGTGCCCCGACGGATGATCGTGGCGGCGAAGGTAGCACGATCCACGGTGACGTTCGCCCCTAGCTCGACATCGTCTTCAATAACCACTGTTCCAATCTGCGGGATCTTGTGATGCCGTCCGTCCTGCTGGAGATAGCCGAAGCCGTCGCTGCCGATGACTGTCCCGGGATGGATGATGACCCGGTTGCCGATCGTCACACCTTCACGAACTGTCACATTCGGATACAGCAGGCAGTTCTCGCCGATGACAGAGCCTTTGCCGACGAAGACTCCCGGATAGAGCCGCGTTCCCCGGCCGACCGCGACGCCGTCATCTAACGTCACGAATGCCCAGACCGAGACGCCGTCGCTGAGCCTCACATTCTTTCCGAGATGGGCGAGGTTACTGATGCCGACATCGGCGAGTTTCGAAACGAAGAACTCAGTGACGATCTGTGTCATTGCAAGCGCCGGATGGGCCACCACAATTTGAGGGCGCTTCAGGTCTGGGAAATGGCGCGAGGTCAGCAGCACGCCTGCCAGGCTGGAGGAGGCGTCTTGGAGAGCGGCGTCGCCATGAACAAAGGCGACATCGGAAGCTTTCGCGTCGGTCAATCCGGCGGCGCCAGTCACCACGGCGTCTGGGGGTCCGATGAGGGTACCCTTGAGAAAGGTGGCGATCTCAGCTGCGCTGACAGATGAACCGGCCATGCGTGTGGTCAGAATAGTCAATTTCGGAATCACGGTCAAGATACGCTATAATTCTCTCTCCATGGTCAGGATCAAGATTTGTGGCACGACGAACTTGGATGACGCTCTGGCGGCGGTCGAGGCGGGTGCCGACGCCCTCGGCTTTGTATTTTACCGTGAGAGCCCACGGGCGGTCTCTCGGAAAACCGCCGCGGCGATCATCGCCCGTCTGCCGGAATCCGTCACTGCGATCGGGGTCTTCGTCGACGAAGATCGCACAGTTGTTCGCGAGACGATGAATGAATGTGGGCTGGGGATCGCGCAGCTTCACGGTGCCGAGAGCCCTGCCTACTGTGCAAACCTCGGCCATTCCGTTATTAAAGCTATCCATCTCCGGAATCTCATAGATGAGCAGGCGATAGCTGAGTACCCGGTCGGCGCCTTTTTGCTGGATGCCTTTGTCGCCGGAGTGCCCGGCGGTACCGGGACTCGAGTGGATTGGGATCTTGTGCGCACGGTGCGCTGGCCGCGACCCATCATCCTGGCCGGGGGTCTCACTCCGGAGAACGTCGGAGAGGCCATCAGGCGGCTTCGCCCGCACGGCGTGGACGTGAGCACCGGGGTGGAGCTCGGTCCCGGAAAAAAGGATCATGCCAAGGTCAAGGCCTTCGTGGCCGCCGCCAGAGAGGCGTTCGTTACAGCCGGCTGAGAGTCGGTTGATTGGTCCTGTCCCGGTCCACTATACTGAATTGCTATGCAGAACCTCCCCGATGAACGCGGTCGCTTCGGCGCTTTCGGCGGCCGCTACGTTCCTGAAACCCTGATTCCCGCACTTGAAGAGCTGAGCAGAGTCTACGGAAAAGCGCGTCGAGATCCTAGGTTTCGCACAGAGTTGGATTACTACTTGCGGCAGTACGTCGGGCGGCCCACCCCGTTATATTTCGCCGAGCGGCTGACCAAGAAGTTCGGTGGTGCGAAGATTTATCTTAAGCGCGAAGACC
>VBON01000024.1 GCA_005877525.1 Nitrospirota bacterium | reverse complement strand
CGGCCGTTCTTCAGGTCGCGCCATCAAGAATGCGATTCGCGTGGCAAAGGAAATCTTCGAAGGCCGCGTCAATGACCATATTCAGAGTGACATCGAAGATACCCTGGTTCATCCCCGGCGAGACGCCCAGGGATAATGCCATGACGGTCGGCCCATGGGAGAAGGCTCCGTCTTGGCGGAGCCAGGGTGGGCGGGTGCAATGAGGGCTCGTATCGTCGCGACCGGGTCGGCGTTGCCGCCCAAGGTCCTGCGCAATGCGGACCTTGCGCGCATGGTGTCGACGTCCGACGAATGGATCCGGGAGCGGACCGGCATTCAGGAGCGCAGGATTGTGGCGGACGGTATCGCGAGCTCCGATCTCGGGACAGAGGCGGCGCAAGCCGCACTAGCGCGGGCTGGATGGGACCCGACAAGCCTGGATATGATCGTGGTCGCCACGTGTACGCCGGACATGCCGTTGCCATCGACGGCCTGCCTGATCCAAAGGAATCTGAAAGCAACCCGCGCCTTTGCGTTTGATTTGGCCGCGGCCTGTTCGGGATTTCTGTACGGCCTCGCGGTGGCCGATCTGTACGTGCGTTCCGGGAGCTGCCGGAGAGTGTTATTGGTCGGCACCGAGGTCATGTCGGCCATCATGGACTGGACCGATCGGAGCACCTGCATCTTATTCGGCGATGGAGCCGGCGCGGTGCTCCTGGAGCCTTCCACCGACGGCAACGGAATTCTCTCGACCCACTTACACTCGGACGGCAATCTCTGGGACCTGGTGTGCGTCGAGGGCGGCGGATCCCGCATGCCTGCGTCCGCAAAGATGCTGGAGGGCCGGCAACATCTCATGAAGATGAAGGGGAATGAAACATTTAAGGTGGCGGTCAAAATGTTGGAAGCGACGGCGCGGGAAGCGCTTGCGGCGAACCATTTGGATGTGAAGGACGTGGATTTGTTCATCCCTCATCAGGCGAACGTGCGGATTCTCAACGCCGTCGCCGAACGTTTGGGGCTTGAACCAGATCGCCTCGTGGTCAATATGGATCGCTACGGGAACACCTCGGCAGCGTCGATTCCGTTGGCATTGGATGAAGCGGTTCAGGCAGGGCGGGTCAAGCCGGGCAGTCGCATTCTCATGGCGGCGTTCGGATCCGGTCTGACATGGGCTTCGGCTCTGGTGAAATGGTAGCGGCCATGAAAAGAGGGACAGCGTGAGCGCGGACGTACGCCGCGACAGAACAGCCTGGGCCCTTATCCTGGGCGCGTCCAGCGGGTTCGGTGAAGCAGCGGCCCTGGAACTCGCCGGCGTAGGAATGAACATTGTGGGCGTTCATCTAGATAGAAAATCGACGATGGGAAATCTCGAGCGCATCATGGAGGAGATCAAAGCCAAAGGGCGGGAAGCGCTCTTCTTCAATGTGAATGCCGCGGATCCGGAAAAACGGCGCGAGGTGCTGGATGCCTTTACCGAGCGCCACGGAGAGCTGGGAGAGGTACCGCCAATCCGGGTGATGATGCACTCGCTGGCTTTCGGGACGCTGAAGCCATTCCTGGCCGACACCGAGGAGGAGAAGCTGACCAAGGCGCAAATGGACATGACGCTGGACGTGATGGCGAACAGTCTTGTCTATTGGACCCAGGATCTGGTGAAGCGCCGGCTGATGGGAGCCGGCGGTCGCGTGTTTGCCATGACGAGTGCAGGCGGCGCCAGGGTGTGGAAAACTTACGGAGCAGTATCTGCTGCGAAATCCGCGCTTGAGTCCCATGTTCGGCAACTGACGCTGGAACTGGGACCGTTGGGTATCACGGTGAATGCGATCATGGCGGGCGTGACGGACACTCCGGCGCTTCGAAAGATACCGGGGGCGGACCGGATGATCAAGATGGCGCTGGCGAAGAACCCTTCGGGGCGGCTTACCACCACCCGAGATGTGGCGCATGCCATTGGCCTACTGTCGGATCCCAAAGCGCAATGGATCACCGGAAATGTCATCTGCGTCGATGGTGGTGAGTTTGTCGTAGATTAGCGAACGTCACACGTTTGTGATCTCTCGCAACACGGTCCGGGGGGACTTTTCAGTTGACAAGCTGCGAGCAATTCCCTCATATCTGTACGCGATGAAACCGCTTCTTGCGTGGATCTTTCCGGGCCAAGGATCCCAGGCCGTCGGGATGGGACAAGCATTTTATGACGAGGATGCTGAAGCGCGCGCCCTGTTCACGGAGGCCGGACAGGTCCTCGGTTATGACCTGGCCCGCCTGTGCTTTGAAGGTCCCCCGGAACAACTGAACTTAACCGAATACACGCAGCCCGCGTTGCTCACGGTCAGTGTAACCGCCTTGCGGATGCTCCAGCGTACCGGACTTCGGCCGGCGGCGGTTGCCGGCCACAGCCTGGGTGAATATACCGCTTTGGTTGCGGCGGGAGGACTGAAGTTTGCCGATGCCGTCGCACTCGTCCGGACGCGCGGGCGTTTCATGCAAGAGGCTGTGGAAGACGGGCGAGGTCTCGTCTGCGCGCTTCTCGGTCTGGACGGGCCGGCCGTCGCGGAAGTCTGTCAGGAGGCCTCGGCGCTCGGGATCGTCTCTCCCGCAAACTTTAATGCCCCCTACCAGGTCGTCATTGCAGGGGAAAAGCCCGCGGTTGAAGAAGCGGTGCGTCTCGCCAAAGCCAAAGGATGCCGAAAAGTGATTCCTCTCGCCGTCAGCGTCCCTGTGCATACCCGTCTGATGGCACCGGCAGCGGAGCGGCTTGCCGCCGAGGTCATGCGCGTGCCGCTCCAAGATTTGGAGGTGCCGCTCATTAATAATGCGGAAGCCAAGCCGCTCCAGAAGGCTGCGGATGTGCGTGCGTCTCTGATCAAGCAACTGGCGTCATCAGTGCTGTGGGAGGATTCCGTGCGGGTTATACAAAATATGGGAATCCATACCTTGGTCGAGATCGGTCCTGGACGGGTTCTTTCGGGATTGGCAAAACGAATCGCTCCTGAGCTGCGGTTGCTGAATGTGCAGGATCAAGCCAGCCTGTCATCCACCGTTGAGGCGCTCGCTGCCTAGCTCGCACGTTTCTCGAGGGCGTGTGATGGAACTTGAAGGAAAAGTTGCGGTTGTGACCGGCGCGGCCCAAGGGATCGGACGGGCAATCGCCGAAGTTCTTGCAGAGGCGGGGGCAGATATTGCAGTCGTTGATCTCGATGTGAGCCGCGCCCTGGAGACGGTGACGACAATCACGAAGAGCGGGCGGCGGAGCCTCGCGGTGAAGGCCAACGTCGCCGAATGGGCTGATGTTAAAGGCATGGTCGATCAGGTGGTGGCCGAGCTTGGACGGATCGATATCCTGGTCAACAATGCCGGTATCACGCGTGATGGGCTTCTTTTGCGGATGAAAGAGGAAGATTGGAATCTCGTGCTCGACGTCAATCTGAAGGGAACGTTTCACGGCACCAAGGCGGTCCTGCCCGTGCTGATTAAACAACGTTGCGGTGCCATCGTCAATATCGCGTCGGTTGTCGGAGTCATGGGAAACGTCGGGCAAGCCAATTACGCAGCGTCAAAAGCGGCGGTCATCGGACTGACGAAAGCGGTGGCGCGAGAATATGCGAGTCGCGGAGTGACGGTCAACGCCGTTGCGCCCGGATTTATTGACACGGCGATGACCCATGGGCTGGCCGGGGAAGCCCGCGAAGCACTCCTCAAGCAGATTCCGTTAGGGCGACTGGGAACGCCTGATGATGTCGCTCAGGCCGTGCGATTTTTGGTTTCGCCGGCCGCGGCGTATATCACCGGGCATGTCTTACACGTAAATGGGGGGATGCTCATGGGATGAGGCCCGTTCAGGGCCTTTCCGAGTGGGAGGAGGTGGTAGGATCTATGGCAGCAGTCGAGGAACGAGTTAAAAAGATTATCGCGGAGCAGCTAGGGGTCGAGGAGGATGATGTCGTCCCAGACGCGAAGTTTGTCGAAGATCTCGGAGCAGATTCGCTGGATACCGTAGAGCTCGTGATGGCCTTTGAAGAAGCCTTCGACATCGAGATCCCGGACGACAAGGCGGAAAAGATCCTGACCGTCCAGGATGCAGTCGATTTTATTAAAGAGAATATTTAACGACGCGCTGGATCGTAGGGGATGGGGAGGCAATTCTTAAAAAGGCGCGTCGTGGTGACAGGGCTTGGGCTGATCACCCCTCTCGGCACCGGTGTTGAAAACACCTGGAGCGCGCTCTGCGCGGGGCGTTCCGGGGTGCAGAGGATCACGCGGTTCGACCCTTCCGCCCATGATTGCCAGATCGCCGGCGAAGTCAGGGATTTCAACCCGGCGGACTACATTGAGAAAAAAGATCTCAAGAAGATGGATCTGTTTATCCAGTACGCCATGGGCGCCAGCCAGATGGCCCTTGCAGATTCAGGTCTCACCATCGACGAGGCGAATGCGGATCGAGTCGGGGTGTATATTGGGTCTGGCATCGGTGGTCTTCCAGCGATCGAACACTATCATAAGATCATGCTTGAAAAAGGACCCAGCCGCGTCTCGCCGTTTTTCATCCCTATGGTCATCATTAATATGGCCTCGGGTCATGTCTCCATGAAAATCGGCGCCCGCGGGCCGAATTCCTGTGCGGTTACCGCGTGCGCGACCGGCAATCACTGTATTGGGGACGCCTTTCGCATCATCCAGCATGGCGAGGCGGACGTGATGCTGGCCGGTGGGGCGGAAGCGGCGATTACTCCGCTCAGTGTCGCCGGTTTCGGGGCAGCACGGGCCTTATCGACCCGGAACGGCGATCCCGAGCATGCCAGCCGTCCCTTCGACAAAGAGCGCGATGGCTTTGTGCTGGCCGAAGGCGCCGGCGTGGTAGTCCTCGAGGAATTGGAATCCGCGCAGCGGCGAAAGGCTCGAATTTATGGCGAGGTCGTGGGATACGGCATGACGGCTGATGCCTACCATATTACGGCGCCTCCGGACGATGGACGCGGAGCTGTTCAGTGCATGCGGCGGGCCCTCGATGACGCCGGTCTGGCTCCCGATGCGATTCAGTATATCAATGCGCATGCGACTTCAACGATGGCGGATCGGATTGAAACGGCCGCGATCAAACAGGTCTTTGGAGAACACGCCAGCCGCCTGGCGGTCAGTTCCACGAAATCCATGACAGGCCATCTCCTTGGAGCTGCAGGCGGCATTGAAGCGATTTTCAGCGTGCTGACGATCGATCGGGGAACGATCCCACCGACCATCAATCTGGAGGTCCCTGATCCCGAGTGTGACCTCGATTACGTCCCCAACACAGCGCGCAAGGCCAACGTGCACGCAGTTCTGAGCAACTCGTTTGGCTTCGGCGGCGTCAATGCCTGTCTGATCTTTACCCGTTATTCTGAATTACACTAACCATGTCAGCGAGCGGGTTGCAGGAGATTCAGAGCCGCCTTGGCTATCAATTTCGGCACCCGGCCCTTCTTCGGGACGCGTTGACGCATACATC
The DNA here is from genome assembly GCA_005877525.1 of Nitrospirota bacterium. GTDB lineage: Bacteria > Nitrospirota > Nitrospiria > Nitrospirales > NS-4 > NS-11. The sequence continues at coordinate 1,677 of VBON01000024.1, read as the reverse complement.
GTATTTCAACGAATTAGGAGAATCCGGGGAGAGCGATAACGAGAGATTGGAGTTTCTGGGAGATGCGGTCCTGAACCTGGTGACAAGTGAGTATCTGTTGACGGCGTTTCCGGACGCGGCGGAAGGAATCCTATCAAAGCTGCGCGCGCGCCTGGTAAGCGAGGAGACACTGACCGGCGTGGCGCGGCGACTAGGACTCGGCGCGGCCTTGCGCTTGGGGAAAGGCGAAACAATCACGCAGGGAAAGGACAAGCCCTCGATTCTTGCGGACGCTCTTGAAGCGGTTCTCGCCAGCATCTATCTCGATGGAGGCATCGGGGCGGCCGAGACATGGATCAAGACAAATTTTGCCGAGGAACTCGCAGCCTGTGACCAGTCCGTTCGCGGGTGGAGAGATTTCAAGACTGATCTTCAGGAGATCTGTCAACAGAAGTTTGAAACCCTGCCTCAGTATCGAACGACAGGGGAGTCAGGTCCCGATCACGAGAAGATGTTCGAGGTGGAAATTCAGATTCGCGGAAGCCGGTATGGCCTCGGCAAAGGGCGAAGCAAAAAAGAGGCCGAGCAAATGGCGGCCAAGCAGGCGCTAGAACGCTTGGCTGGAACTTAAGGAGGAAACCATGCGACACCGGTTTACGCTGATCGTCTTCACGCTGTTGGCATTGGGGACGAGCAGCATGGTGTGGGCCGTGGATGACAAGAAACCGACGGGAGGACCACAAATGGAGCCACATGCCCTTATCAAGACAAAATTTGGAGAAATCGAAATCAAGTTCTTTCCGAAGCTGGCGCCGAAGCATGTCGAGAATTTCATCACGCTCGCAAAGTCGGGATTCTATAACGGGACCCTCTTTCATCGCGTCATTCCTGGCTTCATGATCCAGGGCGGCGATCCCAACACCAAGGATCCAAACAAGAAAAGCGAGTACGGGATGGGAGGGCCTCCCGGAGCAAAGCTCAAGGCGGAGTTCAATGCCACGCCCCATAAACGGGGAGTGGTCTCGATGGCGCGCTCTGGGCATCCCGACAGCGCCGGGTCGCAATTCTTTATCGTGGTAAAGGATTCGAATTTCCTTGATCGGCAATATACTGCTTTTGGGGAAGTGATTCGGGGTATGGAGGTGGTGGACCAGATTGTCAATGCTCCACGGGAGGCCAATGATCTTCCAAAAGAGAGGATTGAAATGACCGTCAGCATTGTTGAGAAGTAGGCAGCGGCCGTGTTCGAACCGTGTAGACGCATCTTCGTGGGGATCGCTCTCATTCTGGCAATTCTCGGATTGGCGCCGCCGGAGAAGACATCGGCGGCCGCTCCTTCCGAACCCCGTCTGCCGGTCCTTAAGCCAATACAGCCGCTTGTCGCGGCGCCCGAAAAAGGCGTGCAGGCGGTGCTTGAAACAAGTCGAGGGAATATTGTCTTCGATCTGTTTCCAGACATTGCCCCCAAAACAGTGGCCCGGTTTAGCGAGCTCGTAAAAAAAGGATTTTATAACGGGTTAGTCTTCTACCGGGTGTTACCCAAATTTCTCGTGCAGACCGGCGATCCGTCAGCAGATGGCACGGGAGGCTCCGGGCAGAGTCTGCCTGCGGAATTTAATGAAAGAAAGCACATTGCTGGCACGGTGGGAATGGCCCGAAGGCATGATCCGGACAGCGCCGATAGCCAGTTCTACATTT
>VBON01000023.1 GCA_005877525.1 Nitrospirota bacterium | reverse complement strand
GTATGTGGGGCTGATTGGCAAACAGTACCAGACGTTGGACCCGACCGCGGCGTTCGCCAAGAGCGTGAACTTCGTGGTGGCCGAAACGGAGCTAAGCAATCTTAAAGCAATTGTGCAGGAAGCCGTCGCAGATCATGATCGGTTCTACCGCGTATTTCGTGAAGTCCTCCGCGAAGCGGGCAAGCTCTAACCCTCACCAGCAAGGAGAAGTCGTGTGAAACGAGCGCTTATCAGCGTTTCGGATAAGTCTGGCATTTTCGAATTTGCAAAGGCTTTGACGGAGCTCGGATTTGAAATACTCTCAACAGGCGGAACCGCAAAGGCGCTCAGGGAAGCAGGGCTCAAAGTCATGGACGTGGCGGCCTACACCGGATCGCCTGAAATCCTCGATGGCCGGGTAAAGACGCTGCATCCGAAGATTCATGGAGGCTTGTTGGGACGCCGCCAGGATCCCGGGCATGTCGCAGAAATGGCGGGCCAGGGCATTACTCCCATCGATCTGGTGGCCGTCAACCTCTATCCGTTTGAAGCCATCATCCAGAAGCCCGGCAGCGCCTTTGAAGAGGCGATTGAAAATATCGATATCGGCGGCCCCTCCATGCTCCGATCAGCTGCAAAAAATCATGCCGATGTCATTGTCGTTGTGGATCCGGCTGATTACGAGCGGGTTGTGCAAGCCCTGCGCACAGGTGGCGTCTCGCCCGCCATGCGCCTGGAACTCGCGCACAAAGTCTTTCAGCATACGGCTCGCTACGACGGCGCGATTAGCAGTTATCTGGAAGCTCAACGTACGGGCAGCATAACAAAATTTCCCTCGCTGTTGACGCTCCAGTTCGAAAAGGTGCAAACCCTTCGTTATGGAGAGAACCCGCATCAGCAGGGCGCCTTCTATCGCGAGCTCTCCGGTCATGAAGCGGCAGTCGCGCGCGGACGGCAACTCCATGGGAAGGAGATGTCCTACAATAACTTCCTGGACGCGAATTCAGCCCTTGAGTTAGTGAAGGAGTTTGGTGAAAGCGACCTTAAAATAGCCGTCGCGATCGTGAAACACAATAATCCCTGCGGCGCGGCGACCGGCGATACGGCGAAAGATGCCTATATGCGGGCGCGCGACACGGATCCGATCTCCGCTTTCGGCGGGGTGGTCGCGTTCAATACTATAGTCGATCTGACGACCGCGAAGGAGCTGACGGGAACCTTTCTCGAAGTCGTAGTAGCCCCGGGCTTTGAGGCAGCGGCTTTGGTGGAATTGAAGAGAAAAAAGGATTTGCGGCTCCTGGACGTGGGACCGCTGCATACCGAAGGCCGCGGCGCCCTCGATCTACTGGACATGAAGAAAATCGTCGGCGGACTGATTCTCCAGGACCGAGATCTCGGTTCCATTTCGGACATGCGCGCCCTGAAAGTGGTCTCCAAACGACTGCCGACGGATGAGGAATATGAAGCGTTCGCCTTCGGGTGGAAGGTATGCAAGCACGTCAAATCGAACGCGATCGTGTTTGCGCGCCCTGACCGAACCATCGGCATTGGGGCGGGCCAGATGAGCCGCGTGGACTCCGTCAAGCTCGGCACTATGAAAGCCGCCTCCAGCCTGGCCGGCTGCATCATGGCTTCCGATGCGTTTTTTCCGTTTCGGGATGGGATCGATGCGGCCGCGCAAGCCGGTATTACGGCCGTCATTCAACCAGGCGGGTCGATCCGCGATCAGGAGGTTGTACAGGCCGCGGACGAGCACAACATGGCGATGGTCCTGACCGGTATGCGGCATTTCCGCCACTAGACCTGCCGAACCGTACCGGCACGCGAAAGCGGGGACAGGCTCCCATGTTGGCGAAAGAAGACTCTTCACGTCAGTTTAGACTCTTAATGCACCCGGCACCTCGAGTCTTGTGAAAGTTCTCATTGTAGGAAGCGGGGGGCGCGAACACACCTTAGCATGGAAGCTTGTCCAAAGCCCGTCGATGACGAAGCTCTATTGCGCTCCCGGCAATGCCGGGATCGCGGCATTGGCGGAATGCGTGCCGTTGGCAGCCGCCGATATCTCGGGTTTGCGAGCCTTTGTGCAAGAGCAGAGTATCGATCTGACCATTGTAGGACCGGAAGGGCCGCTGGCCGCCGGCATCGTGGACGACTTCCGCAAACATAAACTCCGGATTTTCGGCCCTCACAAAGCCGCAGCGCGTATTGAATCGAGCAAAGCGTTTTCCAAGGATCTCATGGTCCGGCTCGGTATCCCGACGGCCGAATCCAAGACGTTCACGGCTGTTGCCGCTGCTCTCGATTATCTTGAGCGGCGCGAGGCGCCGATCGTCGTGAAAGCCGATGGATTGGCGCAAGGGAAGGGAGTCGTCATTGCTCATAGCAGGGCCGAGGCCCGCGATGCCGTCCTCGCGATGCTGGAGGGCAGAGCCTTCGGTGAGGCCGGTTCGCGTATAGTGATCGAAGAGTTTCTGGACGGCGAAGAGATGACGGTGATGGCGTTTACCGATGGGAAGACCGTGATTCCAATGATCCCGGCGCAGGATCATAAGCGCCTTCGTGACGGGGACACCGGCCCCAACACCGGCGGCATGGGTGCCTACGCACCAGCCCCGCTCGGCACCGGCAAGATGATGGAGCGGGTGCGTCGCAACATCCTGGAACCTGCGCTTGAGGGACTCTCACAGCTGGGAAGTCCTTTTCAAGGTGTCCTCTATGCCGGTCTGATGGTGAGCGGTGGAGAGCCCAGGGTCCTGGAGTTTAACGCTCGCCTGGGCGACCCGGAAACCCAAGTAGTCTTGCCGCTGCTCAAAACCGATCTCGTGGAGCTACTGCTCGCAGTGACCGAGCACCGGTTGGACCAAGCGACGGTCGAGTGGCATGGCCGCGCCGCTGTCTGCGTGGTGGTTGCCGCGGAAGGATACCCGGGAGCGATTCAGACAGGAATGCCGATTCACGGGCTGGAGCAGGAGGGCAGCGAGGACGATCTCATGATCTTTCATGCCGGAACCGCGAGGAGTTCTTCCTCGGATGCCATTGTGACGGCTGGCGGGCGGGTGTTGGGCATCACGGGAATCGGAGAGGACCTCGCCGCGGCCCGTACCCGGGCCTACGCTGGTGTGAAGGGGATACAGTTCGAGGGCATGCAGTACCGCAACGATATTGGATCGCGGGCTTTTGCTTAAACAGTTGCCCACGCACAAGATGCTATAATAGCCATCGACCAGAGGACTCACGTGCCAAAAACAGCAGACAACGACAAGAAGCCGCGCGTTGGCATTTATCTGGGGAGCAGTTCTGATCCCCCGGTCATGGAGGAGGCACGCAAGACTCTCCGCGAACTGGGCATCGCTTGCGAGATGGCGGTGGCCTCGGCGCATCGCTCTCCTGAACGGGCCCATAAGCTGGCCACCACGGCCGAAGAACGAGGCTTGGAGGTGCTGATTGTAGGAGCGGGCGGGGCTGCCCACCTGGCCGGCGCCATGGCGGCCAACTCGATTCTGCCAGTGATCGGCGTGCCCTTGGAGAGTTCGGCGTTGAAGGGCTTCGATGCCCTTTTGGCCACGGTGCAGATGCCGGGAGGCATTCCTGTCGCCACGATGGCAATCGGCAAGGCCGGCGCCAAAAATGCGGCGATCCTTGCCGCGCAGATTATCGCTCGAAAAGATGCTGGTTTGGCGGCGCGCCTGCGCCAACAGAAAAAAGCGATGGCGGCAGCTGTGGAAGAATCATCCCGAGAGGTGGAAGCCGGCTAGTGAGAGGCGCTCTTTATCCGATGACGGAAGCGGCGCTGCATCAGGCTGCCAGCGTAGTGCGCGATGGTGGCGTCATTGCGTTCCCTACGGAAACCTTCTATGGTTTGGGCGTGACGCCATGGGATTCGTCGGCCGTTCAGCGTCTCTTTGCGCTCAAAGGGCGTTCGACTGCATCGAGTCCCATCCTTGTGTTGATCCGCCATCGAAAGGACCTAGAAAGCCTCATCAGTGAGATCAGCCCAAGCGCCGAATTGCTGATGAACGCGTGCTGGCCAGGTCCGTTGACTATTGTGTTTCGAGCAAGTTCAAGAGTCCCGCCGTTGCTCACTGCGGGAACCGGCACCATCGGTATTCGGCTCTCCGCGGCGGCTTCCCTCCAGTGGCTACTTGATGCGGTCGATGGCCCGCTGACCGGCACGAGCGCCAACCGTTCCGGGGCATTGCCCGCGGTTACGGCGCAGGACGTGCAGGCCTCTTTGGGCGTCGACGTCGATCTCGTCCTCGACGGCGGCCGAACGCCCGGTGGCTTTGCCAGTACCGTGGTAGACACGACGGTGATGCCGGTTCGATTGATTCGGGAGGGGGCACTTTCCCGAAGCGCCGTACTTTCGGTGATTGGAACGTTGGCGGCATAAATGATTCTGAGCAACCTGCGTTCACTGAATAATCGTATTTTCCATCGCATCCGACTCACCACAAAACTCATGGTCATGATGCTGACACTGCTGGCGCTCTCCCTGACCGCCTCGGTGTTCCTCTCCCACATGGCGCAACAGGCACTGATCGCGGATATCGAGGAGAGCATCCACGATCTGTCGAATGCGACCGCCGTAAGCCTGGAACAGCTCTCAGGGGAACCGGATGCGGGCCAACTGCAGAAGCTCCTCAGTCGGCTGGGGAGAAAAGGCGTCAAGGAGATCAAGCTTCTGGACGTGGAAAAGGAGGTTGTCGCTAGCTCGCCGCCTCAGCAGACCGGCCGGAAAATGGAAACCACAGTTGTCAAAGGCGGACAGCGGGAATATAACGTGACGGCGCCACTCGTAGATGGCACCGATGTGCTCGGCTACATCCATGTCACGTTCACCCTGGAGGATCTGGCGAAAGCCAACCGGGCGACATTGATCAAACGCGTCGCGGTCACTTTGTTGATCTTCGCGTTAGGAATTGCCGCCTCGTTATATCTGGCTCGAAAATACACCCAGCCATTGCATGGTGTGGTGGAGGCCGCGAAGCGGGTCACGGCCGGGGATCTGACGAAGACCATCGAGGTGGAGGGCGCAGACGAGATTGCCGAATTGACCAAGAGTTTCAACGAAATGGTCGAGAAGCTTCGCCAGCACCGCGAATTAGAGGAGCGGCTGCGCGAGGCGGAGCGCCTCTCCGCCGTGGGGAAGCTCGCCTCCGGTATCGCCCACGAGATCCGAAATCCATTGAACTTCATCAGCCTGAGTATTGATCACATTCGAAGCCGCTTGAACGCGAGCCGGGGAGCGGGTTTGGAGGAAACGCAGGTGCTCATCGCGAACATCAAGGACGAGATCCATCGCCTCAATGACATGGTCGAAAACTTTCTCACGGTCGGCAAGCCATTGGCGTTGAACAAAACGGACGTGGATGTCAATGTCCTCATCCGCGATGTCGTCGGCTTGGCGCAACAGAAAGCGGTCGAACAAGGTATCGAAATTCATGTGGAGGGGCCGGCCGCGATTCCGCGGCTCCATGTGGATCCCGCTCAGGTGAAGACCTGCCTGATGAATGTCGTGCTGAATGCGATTCAAGCGATGCCCGCCGGTGGAACTCTTGCGGTGCGCGTTGCATATCGACCGGATGGCCTGGGTAACCTGGGGCGAGAAGATGAAAAACCGCCGGGAGGGGTGGAGGTGTGGGTCTCCGACACCGGCAGCGGTATCTTGGAGGAAGAACTCGGTAAAATTTTCAATCCCTACTTCACCACGAAGAAACTCGGGATCGGATTGGGTTTGGCGATTACCAAGAAAATCGTGGAGGAGCATGGGGGCCAGATCAGCGTCATGAGTCGGGCGCATGAGGGCACGACCGTCGTGATCACGTTTCCACTCGACCAGGTGACGGAGGTGGCGGTATGACCGTCGGTCGTATCTTGGTTGTGGATGATGAGAAATCACAGCGGGATATCTTGACGGTGATTCTCGAGGGTGAGGGCTATACGGTGCAGCCCTCCTCCAATGTGTCGCAAGCCTTGGCCCTTTACCGCAGCCATCCAGTCGATGTCGTCCTGACCGATCTCTCGATGCCGGAACGGGACGGCTTGGCACTTCTGGACGATCTGATGAAGTTGGACCCGGAAGCGCTCGTCGTGCTGATCACCGCCCACGGAACGGTGGGATCGGCGGTCGAGGCTATGAAAAAAGGCGCTTTCGACTATCTCGAGAAACCGCTGGACCGGGAGGAGCTTCTGATCACGGTCGCCCGCGCATTTGAGAAGCTTAGCCTGGTCAAGGAGAATCGTCATCTTCGCCAGCAGTTGCACGACAAATTTAAGATGGGGCATATCCTCGGCCATCACGCGTTGATGGAGGAAGTCTTTCGCGTCATCCGCAAGGTGGCGCCCAGCCAGACGACAGTTCTGATTACGGGAGAAAGCGGTACCGGCAAAGAGTTGGTGGCCCGGGCCTTGCACGCCGAGTCGAGCCGAAAGGAACGGCCTTTCCGCGCCTTAAACTGCGCGGCGATCCCAGAAACCTTGATCGAAAGCGAACTGTTCGGATATGAAAAAGGCGCCTTTACCGGCGCGCAAGGCCGGCAAATTGGTCTGTTTGAGGCGGTCGACGAGGGCACACTCTTTCTCGACGAGATCGGTGACTTAAGCCTGCCGCTGCAAGCCAAGCTATTGCGCGTATTGCAGGAGAAGGAGATTCGCCGCATTGGCGGACGGGAGGATATTAAAGTCAATGTCCGCGTCGTGGCGGCGACGAACCGCAAACTGGCGGCGGCGATCAAGCAGGGCACGTTTCGGGAAGATTTGTTTTATCGCCTGAATGTCGTGTCGGTTCACCTGCCGCCGCTTCGGGACCGGGCGACGGACATCCCGGAGCTCGTCGATCATTTCCTTAAGAAATTTGGGGTGGCGACCGGAAAGGCCATCAAGGGAATCACAACGCCGGCCTTGCGGGCCCTCATGGACTATCCGTGGCCCGGAAATGTGCGTGAGCTGGAATCGGTCGTAGAGCGCGCCGTGCTGCTGTGCGAGGGCGAGCGAATTGATATTGACGATTTTCCCGCTGAGTTGCGCTCGCGACCCACGCTACTTGACCGCACCGATTTTGAGCTTCCCAACGAGGGGTTTTGCCTGGAAGAGTTTGAACGGCAACTATTGGAGAAAGCGATGGCCCGAAGCAACGGCGTTATTGCCAAGGCGGCGAAGATGCTCGGGCTTTCCTACAAGACGATGCAGTATCGCTTAGAAAAATTTCAGCTCGGCCGCGGCGCGGCGAGCCGGATACAGCCGGAAGGACTGGAAGAACAGAATCAACATGGAGGGTGAACGGATGATGAGAACAGCGCGGCAAGCGGTAGGGGCAGTGGTATGTGTCGGACTTTTGGCTGGAGTAACTGGGTGTGACTGGTGGCCGCCGACACTCCAGGAACGCATCGGCCAGCAAGAGGCGCAAATCAAAGCGCTCCTGGGAGAGAAGGCCCGGCTGCAGGCAAAGGTGACGGAGCTGAGCAAGACGCTGGAAGACATGAAGGCTCAAGCCGCGCAGATGGAGCAGACGAACAACAGTCTAAAGACGCAAATGGAACAACTGCAAGTGTCTTTGGCACAAGCGGAGGCAAAAGCAGCCAAAGTCACCAGTACGAAGAAGAGGAAATAAAGAAGATTAGGATCCAGAAGGGGACGGCGAGGAGGATCCCGAACCAGCTGAAGAGCCTCCGTTGGAAGGTGTGGAGGGGGTTGGAGAGGAGGAGGCCGGGGGAGAAGCGGGCGTCGGAGTTTTGGCATCACCTTTAGGGGTAGATGAGTCATTCTGCGCGCCGCTGGAGGAAGGCGATTTTTCCGAGGTTGC
>VBON01000337.1:2979-3795 GCA_005877525.1 Nitrospirota bacterium | reverse complement strand
TGTGTCACCGTTGTGATCAGGCTCGTGGCGTCCATGGCGACAGCTAGTTTCCTGATAATGACCTCACTAAACAATAACCTCACCGGCTTGTCAAGCGCTAGCGGCCGGCTCTGCCAACAGGTTCTGACTCTTTCTCCATGTCTGCGGAGTGCGGTTTCCGCGATTTCGAACGGATCGAACTAATGAAATGGCTATCAGGGGCCGATAATAAAATAACACGTAGAAGCACGCAGAAACTGGGCCTCTCGCAACAAAAAAACAGACGGTTTAACAAGTCAGTGAAAGGCGGGGAAAACTTGACAATACATAGTAGTAGCTCTACCATCGTAGTTCACCGTAGATAAAAAGAAGAATTGTAATTTAACGAAGGGAAGGATCGCGTCGATATGAGCAAAGTCGTGGTGGTAGACGATGTTTATGCTGAACTTCAACTGATCGAGGGATATCTGAAGTCCGCCAATCATACGGTGGTCAGCTATCTCAGCGCCGACAAACTGGAGGAGAAGCTTGCAGGTGACCGCCCCGACCTGATCATTCTCGACGTCATCATGCCGGGTCGAAACGGATTTCAGGTCTGCCGTGATTTGAAATCTGACGACCGCTTCAAGAATATTCCGGTCATGCTGTGCACTTCAAAGGGACAGGAAAGCGACAAATTTTGGGGACAGCAGCAAGGCGCGAACGCCTACGTGGTGAAACCCTTCAAACCGGACGAGTTGTTGTCGGCCGTGAAAAAAGCTCTTGTCACCTGACAGCACGCAACTCGCAGGGAGGATCTTAGCGAACACCGTGGATGAGATGATGCCCTCTTCGTCG
>VBON01000337.1:0-2951 GCA_005877525.1 Nitrospirota bacterium | reverse complement strand
CCTCGCTCTGAGCAAGAACCTCTACGCCGTGGACCTTCAGCATATCCGCGAAGTCTTCCCGCTTGAATTCGTTACTCCCATACCCGGAATGCCTCCGGTAGTCATTGGGATGACCAACGTGCGAGGGTCGGTCGTTCCAATCGTGGACATTCGTCTGCTGCTTGAACTTCCCCAAGCGGAAACATTGCCACCCTTTGCGGTCGTTCTCCGGCATGAAGACTACCAACTGGCGATCCTGGTGGATCGGTCGCCGGAGATCATGTCCGTTCTCCCGGAACAATTCGAAGCAACGCCTCATGGCTCCCCTGAAGATTCCGAGGCGAGCCGGTTCATCGTCCACGGCATTGTCAGGATCGAGGACACCGTCCACCAAATTTTAGATGTGACTCAATTGGTGGCATATCTGGATTCAGAAGAAACCACCGAGAACGTATAAGAGAGGCAAGGAGAAACTCATGGAAACGGGACTTCGGGGGTGGTTTCTGAATCGGAAGACACAGACCAAGCTGATGCTTGGGTTCTCCCTTGTGAGCGTCATTATCTTAATCGTTGCCGTTGTCGGAGTGTACGGCCTGCTGGAAGTCCGACAGGCTCTCGATACGGTGTACACGGACTCCACGCTGGCTCTCGCCAATCTTGCCATGTCGGGCAGCAACCTGGGACTGTACCACGATAAGGTGCTGCAAGCTGCCCGATCGCGGAACAAGCATGAATTCGCCGCCGCGATGAAACCTCTCTCTGCCTTGAAAAACGGTACCCTGCAGCCGCTCCAGGCCTACGCCAAACAACCTATGTTGCGCCCTTCTCGAAGCGGCCGCGACGAGGCGAAGGATTTGACGCTCCTCGGTGACGCGGTTAACACCTATTTCCGCGCGGCTGAGGGTGCCTTGAGCGCGTTTGAGGACGGCTATTCCGACACGCTGCCGTTCGACACCAAGATCCTCATGCGGGATCTAGGGGTCCTTTCAGTCTCGACAGACGTGTCTGCGAGATACGGCGCAGCCACGAGGCAAGCGGATGAAATGGTGCTCACCGCGCGCGACATAGCGAAAGACTTGAACGATACGGGACAGGCAAAAGCCGAACGGGCCAGAAACGACATGGTCGGCGTCGGGTTGGTAGCCATCATCGTCGGTCTCGGCTTCGGCTTTTTCCTGGCCCGATTGATTTCACGGGGTGTGACCCACATCACCGATGTGGCCACTCAAGCCGCCCATGGGGAATTGCATGCCCGCGCTACGATGGATAGCCAGGACGAGCTCGGCCAGATGGCCATCGCTTTCAATATGATGTTAGACCGGATCACCGCCTTGGTGCAGACTGAGGAAGAACGTGACGTCCTCCAGCGCCGGCTGATGGAATTCCTGGTCATGGTCAGCGAGGTCAGTAAAGGAGATCTCACCCGGCGCGGCGCGGTTACAGCTGACATGTTTGGTAACCTTGCCGACGCCTTCAACTTGATGCTCGATCGTTTTGGCGAACTACTCGGTGAAGCCAAAACAGCCGCGGGGCGCGTGACGGAGTCGGCCATCGCCATGCGCGAGACAGCCGGACAGTTGGCGCAGACTGCCCAAGTCCAGGAGCAGGAATCCGGTCACACCCTGAGTGCCGTTGAAGGATTGGCGGAAGTGATGCGCCAGGTGGCCTCTTCGGCGGGGGCGTCATCTGAAAGCGCTCAGAAGACATTGAGCGCCACGGAACGGGGGCGGATGGCGGTACAGGAGACAGCGCAGGGCATGCAGACCATCCGGACAGCGGTGCAGCGCATGTCAAAGCGCATGTCAAAACAGGTGAAGGGGCTTGGCGACCGCTCCTTGGAGATATCCCAAATCGTGTCCACTATTAAGGAGATTGCGTCACAAACGAATCTGCTTGCCCTGAACGCCGCTATCGAGGCAGCTGGCGCCGGTGAGTCTGGCGCGCGGTTTGCCATTGTTGCCGATCAGGTCCGGAAACTGGCAGAAGGTTCAAGCACGGCCGCCCGTGAAGTTGCCGATCTCGTGACGGTCATTCAAACTGAAACCCAGGCGGCCGTGATCGCCATGGAGCAGGAAACTCAAGCGGTGGAAGCGGGATCATCCTCGGCGACGCGAAGCGGCGAAGTGTTTAAGGACATCTCCGAAATCGCGCAGCGGTCTGCAGAACTCGCGCGGGCGATCGCTGACTCCTCACAGCGGCAGACCACCGCGACCGAAGGTATGAGCGTCACGATCCGGCGATTTTCTTCGGGCGCTATCGCTATTCGTAAATCTGCCGACGAAACGCGGCTCACAGTGCAAGAATTAGGTAAGTTGGCCGCCGGCCTGACCACCTCAGTTGGCCAGTTCAAACTGCCCACAAGCGAGTAAGCGAAGGCATTGGCCCTCAGCCTTTCCATGTCCCCGAACATGAGAGGCGGGGATGGGGGATGAGGGACGCATGAGCCTCGAGTTTGACCGGCAGGCATTGGTCAGCATCTTTACGGCGGAGGCATCCGACGGCCTTGACAAGCTGTCGGCGGCCGTCACGCCTCCCACCTCCGACTCTTCCCCGGTACCGGATGTCATGCATCAGCTTTTTATCGTGGCCCATAGCCTAAAGGGCGCCGCCGCCTTGTACGGATATGAAACCGCTTCGGCGCTGGCCGGAATTCTCGAGAAGGCCTTTGAACAGGCGGTGGCGGAGCCTCGGCGGGAATGGCCGAACCTCGTTCCCCTGGTGCGGGAACTGGTCGAGCGACTGCGGCGCCAGATGCTGGTGATCCAGCAGACAGGAGCTGAGGAGCTAGGCAGCCTGGATGATCTTCCGGGTCGTTTCCCCGACGCGATTCGCTTCATGCAAGCTTACGATGCTCTGCCGGACAGCTATCTGATGCCGGAGCTTGAGCCGGAAGTCTGTGGATATTTCATACCTGAAGCACAGGAATATCTGGAGACCATCACCTCCTCCTTGTTAGAATTGGAGAAGGACCC
>VBON01000022.1 GCA_005877525.1 Nitrospirota bacterium | reverse complement strand
TGATGCTACCATTGTTTTAGCTAAATACCTAACTTTAGGTGATTTTAGGACCACATGTGGTAAGTGTCGGCAAGAGTTATCAAAAGCTATAGTGTTATAGCCTAGGATATTATATATATGACGGGTAAATTTAGAGGTAGCACTGACTAGGTAGACTTACGTGAACTCCGTAGAGATATGAAAATACCTTAGTATAATCATGCGCTTTATGCGAGCGGGGTCGCCGTTTTTGTTATGCCGTGCCCCGCTGGGAGTCACACACTTCCTACCAGCCGAGAAACAAAAGAAGGGCAAGTGGTGCCGAAGGCGGGATTTGAACCCGCACGCCCTTGCGAGCGCTAGACCCTGAATCTAGTGCGTCTGCCAGTTCCGCCACTTCGGCGCGCAAAGAGCATTCTCAAGTATTCGAGACAGGCGAGTCAAGAGTGCCATCGCGCTGGCAATCTTCAAAACCGCAGTGCTAAAGTCCTCCATCCACGAGATCGACTTCAGGAGCAGTCGCGTGACGTTTGTCGTTCGCTGGGGCCCGGCTCTCATCCTCGCGGCCTGGGCATGGATCGCCGTGGTCCTGAGTGTGACGTTTTGGCGGGTCTGGGATATTCCGAAGCGCCTTCCGGAGATTAGTGCGATCGCGACCGAGCATCTATTTCTGGTTCCGGTCTCACTGCTTCTGTTTTTCGTCCTGAGTTGGATACGGCAGCAACGCGACGAAGCAGAAGTCAGTCGTAGCACGTTTCCGCGCTGGCGCGCGACGCTCGGTATTTGGCTACTGGCCTTCTTACATCCCGTCTCCTGCGGCCTGTATCCGTCCGTATTCAATCTCGACAGCCGTACGATGAATGAGATCACTAGCGCAGTGTCCAAGATGCAGGCGGGAATGTCACGAACCGAAGTGGAGCGCCAGATTGTCGCGCTCAACGCCGAGCTTCCCATTTCCATGGAAACGAATTGGGTCGAGCACGAGGCCCATGCGCGCGCGGTGGCGCGATACCTCAGCACGCCTGATCCCCAAGAGCGGCAGCGGATTTGGTCTAACCTCTCGCGCGCAATCCTTGTCTTCGTTCCGCGGGGACCCGATGGGAAGCCTTTCAGTCCAGGGTCTCGTGAGGAACTCTATGAACGCCGGATTCGCGCTTCGAGCGACATCGGAGTGGACAGGATCAAGGTCCGCTACGGAACCGGAGACAAAGTGGAGGAGATTATCTATTCCTCCAATCGGCAACTGACGGAAGTCCGTGGGGCTTGCACGATCCATGTCGTTGTCCCCGCACCTCCCGACACCTCTTTCCCCTATCCATGCCCGATATGAGATTCAACTCTGAACGGTACCGGTTGGGGACAGGCTCTCGGCAGCGAGGTCTGTAGGCCACCCCATTAGCCAGCCCTCCTCCGTGGGCCTCGGTTCTGGGAGGTCGCGGGGGTCTCCTGCCAGCACGATTCGCTCGCGCGTCATACAGGCGCAAATGAAGAGCAAGGGAAGGGGAATGTGCGGCGCGTCCTCTACGAGGAGCGCATCGTATCGGAGCGGCGCGAAGATTGTGTCGCCAGCCACTTTGGCCGCGGTGGCCGCAATGACCCGTTTGGCCTGCAGGAAGGGCCGCCGACTGGTAGCCTCTTCGGTCGCGAGAACCTCTCGGACCCGCTCGACACCGCCTAATCGATGAATCTCGTCCTTTAGCTCATCGTATTCCGGCCGCATCTCAGGCTCGACATAGGCTTCCGGTTTAAGCTCGTTGATGCGCGCCTGCGCGACCTCCAGCTCCTGAAGATACTCCTGCTTCTGGACTTCATACAGACGGCAGTTCTCTTGCATGGTGCCCACGTTGCTGCCGACCACCTGCATTCCCAGGCGGTGCCAGATCGCCAAACTCTCGTAGCGAGCCAGAGTTTCCTCCAGCCGGTGGATGCGGCTTTGCACGTCTCCCATCGCGGACAGCAAGCGCCATTCCAGGTGGCGGACCTCATCGAGGTCTTTCTGCTTCTCGGCTTTGTAGCGCAGGATCGGCGCCAGTTCGAGATAGCGGGTGAGCTTGCGCCGCAGGCCGGCTTTATCCGATTGCGATTTGCCAAGGAAGGCGGAGACCTGCGCATCGAAGCTCAGTTCTCGCAAGTTGATGCCGCCTTCATGCGCGATGGTCGGCGGCTCGTAGCGACAGAGAAAACTTCGATACTGAAGGCCGGCGCCCCGAAGGGCTTTTGCCGAGGCGAGCAAGGTTTCATCCAATGTGCGGTTGTCAGGGGCGATCAGCAAGACTCGTTTGTTGGCTTTGACCAGCTCCGTCATGATGGCACACAGTCTCGTGCGCCGCGCCTGGCGATCCGGTTCCCAGACCGGTGTGAGGACGGAAGTCAGAATGGTGGAACGGAGTGCCGGCTCGGGCGCCGGATGGTCGGGTGCCACCCAGGGGACCAGGCGATCCGCCGGGCCGAAATAGTAGCTGGTGGAATGATGTGAGATGTCCTCTAACCTGTGGCGAATCCTCGCGGCCAAGCCGGTGGCATCTCCACCGGCGGATTCCTGGTGCGCCACGAGCTGGATGAGCGCCGGCAACAGGTCGAAGGCTTTCACTCGTGCAGGGCCTCCAATAGCGACAGGGCGAGGCATCCCAGTTCGCCCTCCGGGCTCATGCGTTGATGCCGGCACTCGCGGGTCTGCGCGTTCCTCAGAAGTGCGGGTAGTTTATCGCCCACCTCGATCGGCAGATCCGACACCCGGTAGAGGTGAACTCCGCCGTCATCGCTCGCGGACAGGATCAGGAGCCGCCGATGGTGATCATCGTCGATGATCGCCGCATGCGGGGCATCAGGGCCGAGCCGTCCGAGGCGATAGCCGTCGAGAACCCAGGTTTCCTTGATGATGCCGGCAGGAGGTCGCAGCGGGCGGGGACTCATCCGAATATTCCATAAGAGCGGATCGAATTCCGGCGATGCATCGCCAGAAGACGACCCTTGCTCGGTCGCAGCGCGAGCGCCATCGCCAGCGGCGAGACAACCAACAATGAGTAGGATGACTGCTGCTGGAATCGGTCGCAAGCGAGAGGTCCTTACGCATAATTGTAGCGAACCCAGGGGCGAATCACAATCCAGGCTTGATTGACATTCGACCGGTGGTTAGGTACAGTTTCAAGCTTGTTCAAAAAGGAGTCCGACGATGAAAGTTATTCTGCGCGAAGACATCGACGACGTGGGAAACATCGGGGATGTGCTCGAGGTTGCCCGCGGATTCGCGCGGAATTACCTGATCCCACGGAACAAAGCGGTAGAAGCCACCAGCCGCAGCCTAAAGGCGGTCGAGCATGCGAAGCGGGTGATCGGCGAGAAGGCCAAGAAGGAGAAGGCCGCGCTGGAAGACTATGGCAAAAAAGTCAGCTCCACCTCCATCACAATACCAGTCAACGTCGGGAAGGATGATAAGCTTTTCGGGTCGGTGACCACGAAGGACATCGCCGATGCTCTGGCCGCGCAGGGCATTCAGGTCGATAAGCGCAAAATCCATCTTCAGCATCCCATCAAAGAACTTGGCAGCACAAAGGTGCAGATCAGGCTTCATTCCCAGGTGACGACGGAAGTCACCGTGACGGTCGTTAAAGTCCAAGCCCCGGAAGTTCCCGTCGAGGGGCCTTCTGTCGCGCAAGGGTAAGTTCGGCATGGCCAGCCCGCTGCGCACCACCGATCCGGAAGTTTACGACGCGATCCGCCGGGAAGGGCGACGCCAGCGGGAGAAAATTCTCCTCATCGCTTCCGAAAATTTTGCCAGCCCGGCCGTATTGGCCGCGCAAGGGTCACTCCTCACGAACAAGTATGCAGAAGGGTATCCTGGCCGCCGCTACTACGGCGGCTGTCAGTATATGGACGTCGTCGAGAACCTTGCGGTACAGCGCGCTCAGCAACTGTTCGGAGCGGAGCATGTGAATGTACAGCCCCACTCCGGCTCGCAGGCCAACATGGCCGTCTACTTCTCGGTACTGAAGCCCGGGGACGCGATTCTCGGAATGGATCTCGCCCACGGTGGGCACCTCACGCACGGAAGCCGTGTGAGCTTCTCAGGGATTCTCTACCGCTCCTATTTCTATGGTGTGGACCGTACGAGCGAGCGGATTGATTATGAAGCCGTGCGCAAGGCGGCCGAGGAATGCCGGCCGCGGATGATTGTCGTCGGGGCCAGCGCCTACTCGCGAGTCTTCGATTTTCCGAAATTTCAGGAGATCGCCAAATCCGTCGGCGCTTATTTGATGGTGGATGTTGCGCACATCGCGGGTCTCATCGTCACCGGCCTTCATCCCAACCCCGTTCCCTACGCGGATTTCGTCACTACGACGACCCATAAGACGCTGCGAGGGCCAAGAGGCGGCATGGTGATGTGCAAGGCCGAACACGCTAAGGCGTTGGATAAGGCGGTGTTCCCGGGCCTGCAAGGCGGGCCCTTAATGCACATCATCGCGGCAAAGGCCGTCGCATTCAAAGAGGCATTAACTCCAGGCTTCAAGACCTACCAACAGCAGGTTGTCAACAACGCGCGCGCCCTCGCGGCCGGTCTTCAGAAGCGCGGTTTTCGGATTATCTCCGACGGGACGGACAACCATTTGATGTTGGTGGATGTAACCGGCAAAGGGATCACCGGCAAGGAGGCGGAAGCGGCGCTCGACGAAGCCGGAATCACAGTGAACAAAAACGCGATCCCCTACGATCAAAAACCGCCGGCGATTGCGAGCGGCATTCGGTTAGGGACCCCGATCGTTTCGACTCGTGGAATGGGGGAAGAGGAAATGGGCCAAATTGCGGATGCCATTGAGAAAGTGTTATCCCATCCGGGTGATTCCGGCGTTCGAAAGCTGGTGCGATCACGCGTGCGGGTTCTCTGCGGTAAGTTTCCCATCTTTCACGAATATCGGTAAAAGGGAATTCTACTAGGTGCGATGCCCGTTTTGTAGTCGCTTTGAAGACAAGGTTGTGGACTCCCGCATGGCGAAGGAAGGCGAAGCCATTCGCCGCCGGCGGGAATGCCTGGGTTGTAAGCGTCGTTTTACCACGTATGAGCGTGTGGACGAGGTACTTCCGATGCTGATCAAGAAAGACAGCCGCCGTGAGCCGTTTGAACGCGCCAAGGTTCTGGCCGGCCTCAAGAAGGCCTGCGAAAAGCGTCCGATCAGCATTGCCACATTGGAGGCGGTTGCCGACCGGGTAGAAAAGCGTATCCAGGAGCGCGGCGAGGCAGAAGTGCAAGCGCGTGTCGTAGGCGAAGAGGTGATGGCAGAACTGTACCAACTCGATCAAGTGGCGTATGTCAGATTCGCCTCGGTCTATCGAGAGTTCAAAGACGTCGCGCAATTCATGGATGAAGTGAAGGTACTGATCCGCGAACGGGGACCCGGCTCTGCCGAAACTTAATCTTCTTCCCTTCCGCTGCCCCGTGCTTTCTAAGTCATGGGGAAGTAATGCCTGCTAAAGCGAAATCCGCCGCGCGCCGCCTTCCCACGAAGGCGCGTCGAAGACGGGCATCCCGCCCGCTGTTGCCGCCTGTGACTCGGGTTGCGATCATTGGGGCCGGTGCCGGGGGTTCGGCCCTGCTGTCGATCCTCGCGCGCGATCCGCTGGTCCGGATTGTGGGAATCGCCGAGATCAATTCCAAAGCGCCGGGTCTTCGCCTGGCGAAGCTCTATGGCGTTCCGGTCGTCCGCGACTACAAGGAACTGCTCGAGTCTGAGGAAGTCGATCTGATCATTGACGTAACCGGAGATTGGGAAGTGGAGGAGACGCTGGCGGAATTCGATCGTGTCGGCCTCGCCGTCATCGGCGGGACGAGCGCGAAATTCATGTGGCAACTCATCGAAACCCATGTCCGGGCCAACGCCGAGATCAAGCGCTATCTCAAGAAGTACCAGGAGCTGTATAGGCTCTATGTGAAGGAAGCCGGCGCCGCGGTCACAGAGGAGCGAAGCCGCATCGCTTGCGAAATCCACGACGGGTTGATCCAGACCTTGGCCGGTATCAATTTCAAGATGGAACTCAGCCGCGAGCTGATTTTCTCCGATCCGACTCGCTGTCATGAGCTCTTGAGCGATGCGAAGACTCAACTGAAGGCCGCGATCGAAGAGTCTCGGCAGGTGATCTTCAACCTGCGCCCACTCTATTCCGAAGCGATGCAGCTGGTGCCCGCCCTCAGCGCTTATCTCAAGTCCTACGAGACCCAATCGCATGTGCGGACGGAATTCAAGGCAAGCGGCGAAGAAACGGCATTGACGCCAAAGGTGAAAATTTTTCTGTTCCGTATCGTGCAGGAAGCTCTCAGCAATGTCCATAAGCATGCAAAGGCGGAAGGGGTGACAGTGACCTTGACGCTGACAGCCCATTACGCCCGCGCGATTATCCAAGATAACGGAATCGGATTTGAAGTTGACGCGGTCTCACAGGATCCGACCAAGTGGCAGTCGTTCGGGTTAAAGGGGTTTGCGGAACGGGCCCGGCTTGTGGGAGGCACCGCCAAAATCGAGTCCCGGAAGGGACATGGGACGCGTGTGATGGTGGATATTCCCGTCGGCCCAGAGGAGGCGTGATGCCGGTTGAAAAGATCAAGGTGCTCATTGCCGACGACCACCGGGTGGTGCGCGAAGGGCTCTCGGCGATACTGCGGGAGAAGGACGATTTGGAGGTGGTGGGCGAGGCGCGAGACGGTCAGGAGGCGGTAGAAAAGGCCCGCGAACTCCAGCCGGACGTAATTTTAATGGATGTGAGCATGCCTCGGATGAACGGGGTGGAAGCCACCCGCGCGATCAAGCGGGAATCGCCGCACATCGGCATTGTTGCGTTGACGATGTATGACGAGGAAAAATACATCTTCGACCTGGTGCGGGCCGGCGCGACGGGGTATTTACTCAAAGACTCAGAGTCGACGCAGATCATCTCTGCCATTAGGTCCATCTCCAAAGGCGAATCGCTCATCCACCCTTCCGTGGCCAGCAAGATCCTCGCGGAGTTTTCGCTTCTCTCGGAAGGCAAAGGCAAGAAGCCGGCGCGGACCGGACACGATCTTACGGAGCGGGAGATTACCGTGTTGCGCCTGGTGGCCGACGGTAAGACTAACAAGGAAATTGCCAACGACTTGGATCTTAGTGAAAAGACCGTCAAGAATCATGTGCGAAACATTTTTCACAAATTACAGGTTTACGATCGGACGCAGGCCGCCATTCTCGCCATTCGCAAAGGCTTGATTGAACTCGATCCACAGCACCCTACGGCTGGTTAACCGTAACGGTCCTCCTCCCAGGGCAAGGCGGTATTCGAATACCCGCGGATTTCCCAGAATCCGGGAGTATCGTGTTCCGCGAAAGTGATCGCCTTCACCCACTTGGCGCCTTTCCAGGCGTAGCGTTTCGGAACGATGACGCGGACCGGCCCTCCATGTTCTTTGGGCAGCGGCTGATCGTTCCAGGTATAGGTTAACAGCACGTCCTCCTCGGCGCAGGCTTCCAGAGGCAGATTCGTGGTATAACCATCGTAGGACGAAAAGAGAACGAATCGCACCTGCGGCAAAGGTCGCACGACAGACAGAATTTGGCGGAAGCTCACTCCGTCCCATCGATTATCGAAAGTGCTCCATGTGGTCACGCAGTGAAAATCGGAGGTCGAACGGACGTGTGGTTGTTCGAGGAATTGCGGCCAGGACCAGAGAACCTTTTGCTCAACGAGTCCACAGATCGCGAGGGTCCAATCCGTCAGCGGGATTGTAGGGTGCACCCCCAGGTCGAGCACGGGCCAGCCTTTGGTGAGATGTTGTCCGGGAGGAAGGCGATTGTGGCGGGTTCGAAGATCGGGCGGTACGCCCTCTTCCGTCAGACCTCTTTTGGCCTCGGCCCAGGCTTCCTTCTTCGCGATGAGTCGTTCATTCGGCTCCATGCAACCTTCAAGACTCCCCAGGTCCGACCGTACCATACGGGCTATTCCCGAGCAACAAATACAGCTAAGCTCTCGATATTGCACTAAAAGGCAACAAATGGGGAGTTTTTGCAACAACGGTGCGCGATTGTTTTACTTAATGTTT
>VBON01000340.1 GCA_005877525.1 Nitrospirota bacterium | reverse complement strand
GGCAGATCGTGCCCGGCTTCATCGATTCCAGGAATTAAGCTTTGCCGAAGATCAGTCGTGTGCGCCCAGAGGGCCACATCGTCGAGGTAGTGACTGCCCCCCGGATAATCTGTCTTGTGCTGCGCGAGGAGTGTCGACGCGGGGGTATTGGGGTTGCTCGCACAGGCGGCCCCCGTACATTGGGTGATGGTTGGGAGGCGCGTACTAGCATAGTCCTGCAGACCAATAGGGATGTTCGAGTCCAACGTCGGGGCCCCGTCGGTCACGATAATCACGAAGGTCTTGCAGCAGGGGACGACCGCAGAGGGGCTGGCCCATGCCGGCGAATGGTTCTGGCCGAAGAAATACGGGTCCCGTCCGCAGGCGCCGGTGATGTAGCCTCCGGGACAGGTTTCCGGGGTGATGAGGGCGGTAATTTCGCCCGGGCCGATCGATCCTATCCCACTTCCCAACCCGCCGCTTCCAAAGGCGAGCGGATAGGTGTAAACGCTCGTTTCAAAAACCGGCGGGAGCTGGGCGATATAGCGAGCGGCTGAGTAGAGCGCCTCGGCCAGTGGCGTCGGCGTCGCAGGCTTGATCAACTCGATCCCATTGATCATGGCGATGTTGTTCGTGGCGGTCGTCTGGACGCTGCCGGTGTTGAAGTCCAAGGTCTGGCGGGCGCCGATCCCGACCAGCACCTTGCCGCCGTCTCTGCGCCCAGCATCGGTGGTATCCGGATGGAATATCATGAGGCCAAACCTGGATTTGTTCCCGATCTGTTGGAGTACCCCCGTCCGCTGGGTATCAGATGCCAGCCGAACATTGAAGGCTGCGGCATAGGGATTGATGCCTGGCGCCCTCGTCGAGGCATAGGTGTAAGTATAGTCATAGTCCAGGTAGGGAACATCCGCGACGACTTCGTCCCAGGCGGCATCGTCATAGGCGGGATCGTCATAGGCGGGATCGTCATAGGCGCCAACGTCAACTGCGGGAACCGTGTAATGGGCCCAGTGAGCGACGCCTTCAATGTAATAGTCAATATACCAATACTCCCACGCGTCTGCATGGTAGGCGTCGTGATGGACCGCATCGTGATGGACCAACGAGTGATGGACCAACGGGTGATGGATGGTGTACCCCGCAACGAAATCCTGATGAAAATGGCGTGTCTCGGTCACACCGGGAACATCCCCAGCGTCGCATTGCTCATCTGGATAGACGTAAAGATCCTTATTCATGCAAAACCATCCTCGATATGGGTTAGCGTAGCCGCCGTAATACCCACGCAAGTAGATGCCCAAGAGCCCAGGATGTGAAGAATACCGATAAGCCACGGGGACGCGACCTGGAACTTGGTTCGGGTCGCTGGGGTCCAAGTAGAGCACGTAATATGAAAGGCCGTCGCTTCGGTGGCTCTGAATCGTGGGTTTGGCCGGGGTGCCGATCGGCGGACACGTCCCGTCGGCCGGGTTGCGCGACACAGCGCACTCGCCGCCGATCATGGCATTCTTAAGTGCATCGATCCGACGGAAGGTGATCCAGTTGAGCAGGTTGCCGTCCCACTGGTCATCAAGGCAAAGGCCCGAAACGTCGCCGGGCGGGGTCTTGGCCGCCACATCCACGAAGCGATTATCAGGATCTGCAATGACATTGTTCCAGGTGCCATTATGATAGGTATAGCAACGTGTCGAGTCGAAGTAGCCGCTGTATGTAATGTTATACTTGAACCGGAGAGCCGAGACGGTCGCGGGGTCGCCGTTGTCTACAGTTCCCCCGTCCTGCGTCGCGTTGGGAACGCAGTCATGGGGGTCGCAGTTCGCCCGTTCTTGCATGCTGAGCGAGTTGTCCATGAGCATGAGGACGTTCGGCGTGACCGCGTCGGAGATGTACGGCGGGACGCCCGTATAATCGGTACTCAGGTTGGCGCTCCACAGGGAAGCTAGAGGGCCTGCCAGCGTCAAGCCGCTCAGCACCGCCAGTCCAGCACCGCCAGTGTCAGCAATATTCTAGGGACACGATGTCTCATCATATGCTCCTGTTCGCCATTAGCTTATTTCGATGGTTAATGCTCATGTTATCCAGCCAATCCTGTACGTATGCCTCATTGCGCTTGGAAGAGAGTGCAAGGGCTATGCCCGAGGGGTTTCACCCAGTCCCCCTACAGAAACTGCCACTTTCCTGCTGATAAACAACGGAAAATAGCCAGAAGCCATCCATGTCGCCGGTTTCCAAATAGGTAAGCCGCTTCACAGAATTAGGGAATTTGGGCATGCCATTGACCATTTGCCAGAAAACTGAGCCCCGGCGCACAGCTTTGCCGACTAGGAAGAGGTCGAACTCAGGGCATGTTGAAAAGACTCCAGATCGAACGCTACTATCCAGCATGATCAGCCCGGCTCAATGGAATGAGTTGACCAAATGGTGGACCGGTACTGCTACGCGTTTAGGGGTCGGCAGTCCCTGTGTTTCCTTCTTTATGCCGGGCTCCGGCGCGGTTGAAGCGCTCTCCAAGGTGTTGGAAGCCGAGGGGGACCTGCACTATGTTCTGTTTGTTCTGATCCGGTATTGGGTGCCGCCGATCCTGCCGCCGATGGGCAAGGAGCGATTGGCGAAGAACGATCCCGATTACTGGATCGAATCCGAGCAGATTCTCAAACACGCGGTCGCGCGCCTGCGCGAGCTCCGGCCGTTTCTCACGATGCTGACCGAGTCCGGTCCGAAGCCGAGCGGGGAGCCGGCGGCGTCCGAGGTGGACCTGTCGGCGTTGCTGGAAGGAATTGCCGAAGCGGCAGGACGCTTGGGCGGACCCGACTATACATCAGTCATCAAGAGCCTAAATTCGACGCCGTTCCGCCAGCTCATCCATTTTCGGCACAACAAAAAGAACAGCACGGAAGTATGGGTGATCTTTCTATTGAAGGAGCATCTTCGATTGGCGGGATTGGGGAAGGACCGTGCCTGGCCGATCGTCTGCGATGTGATCACGGCGGCGGGCATCCGCAATGCCGACGGCGAACCCTATGATCCCGACGAACTCAAGTCCTGGTGGACCAAACAATGGCCGCGCGCGTATGCGTTGCTCGCGCCGAAGGACGCCGAGGTGCAGCCCACCGAATACGCCTACCAAAGTGACTACCAGTGGTTCCAGACCTGGATGAGCTATCAGGTCGAGTCGCGGCAGTCCT
>VBON01000339.1:432-3766 GCA_005877525.1 Nitrospirota bacterium | reverse complement strand
GGACCCTTTGCCTGCACTCTGCACCGAGACCGTGCCCCCATGCGATTCTACGAGGTGCTTCACGATCGCCAGACCGAGCCCCGTCCCGCCTAACTCCCGCGATCGGGCCTTGTCCACCCGATAGAACCGCTCGAAGATCCGCGACAAATCCTTCGGCGGAATGCCGATGCCGGTATCCTCGATACCGACCTCAATCATTGTGTCGCTTAGTACGGCCGTGATCGTGAGCGTTCCCTTGTCCGGCGTGTACTTGACGGCGTTGTCCAGAAGGTTGGAGAACACCTGTCCTAACCGTTCTTCATCTCCCAACACCGGTGGCAGCCTCGCGGGGATATCCAAGACGATCTTGTGCTGTTTACGATCAATCTGGTGACTGAGAAGCCCCAGGGTCCGATTGATGAGCAATGCCAGTTCCACCGGTTCCTGTTTCAGCGGAATCTGGCCGGACTCGATTTTCGACAGCAGGAGCAGGTCGGTAATGATCAAGTTCAAACGGTCTGTGTGAGTCTCGATGATTTCCAGAAACCGGTGTCGTTGCGGCAGTTCGACGTCCGGGTCATCCCGCAGCGCCTCTACATAGCCCTTGATCGCGGTGAGCGGCGTACGGAGCTCGTGCGAGACATTCGCGACGAAGTCTTTGCGCACCTGTTCCAGTCGTCGCAGATCGCTGATATCGTGGAAGACCAGCACCAACCCGGCCGGATTTCCCTCACCCTCGGAAAGGCTTGAGGTATAGACCTGCAAGATATGATCAGAGCCTGCGCCGAGGCCGATCTCCGTCGTCGCGCCGGTTCCTCCCGCTAGGGCGTGCGCGATAAACTCGTGTAATCTCGGTTGACGGATGACTTCCCAATAACTCTTTCCGGTCAGCTCACCTCCTTGCCGTCCGATCATGCGCTCCATCGCCGGATTGATAAGGCGAACCGTGCCGTCAACGGCTAACACCATTACCCCTTCCTGCATGGCGATCAGAGTCGCCGCCATCTTCGCCCGGTCCTGCTTCAGGGCCTCGATCTTCTCCTCAATCGAGGCCGCCATGTGGTTCAGCACGCGCGCGAGATCCGATACCTCATCGGTGGACCCCGGCCGGATCCGTGGATGAAATTCTCCGCCAACCATGCGTTTCGCCGCCTGGACAATCTCCGCAAGGGGGCGGGTGATGCTACGCGCGACAAGATAACTCATGCCGAGCGACAGCAGGAAGGCTATCCCCACCGCCCCTATCAATACCGCGCGCATGGCCCGGTGCTGGGCCTCGATTTCGGTCAGCGGAAGAGATCCGCGGTCGGGCAAACGCACCGGTATCGCTACATTCAGCATCCGGATGCCGACGGCGCCGCTCAGCCGAATGCTGATGCCGATCCCCGAAGCCAGGGCCTCACGCACTTCTGGCCGGGTAAGGTGATTGTCCATTCGCCGAAGCGCCTCTCCTGATTCATAGGAGTCACCCAGGACGGTGCCGTCGGACGCGATGACGGTGACGCGCGCTTTAATCGCCTCTCCCAGGCGGTCGGCCAGTGCGTCAATCGCTTGCACGTCGGGCGAAATTCCCGCAAGAGGCGCGGCAAAGATTTCGGCTGCAAGACGGGCCTGGGCTGTCAGCCCCGCCTGCAACTGCTTCATGTCGCTGGCTTCGAAGCGCTCCAAAGAGAGCCACCCGGCCACGCCCAGCCCGACTCCGGCGACCGCCAGATAGCCGGCCAGGATCTTCCACTGCAGGCTGAGGCGCATACTCTACTCGCCGGCGTCCCGCAATTTGTATCCCAAAGATTTGATGGAGATGATCGCCTCTTCGAGCAGAGGCAGCTTCTGCTTCAAGCGCCGGACATGGACGTCGACGGTGCGGGTAGTACCGTGGTAGTCATAGCCCCAGACCGAATTAAGCAAGACGTCCCGCGTCAGGACTCTTCCCTGATTGCGGAGCAACTGCTCCAGCAAGCCGAATTCCTTGGCGGTCAGCGTCACTTCTTGCTTACCCACACGCACTTCGTGGCGGACCGGATCGAGCCGCAAGGACCCGTAGAGCAGCGCCTTCCCATCGTCCTCCCGGCGCTCGGCGCGGCGGAGCAAGGCCTTCACGCGTGCCACGAGCTCCTTCGGGCTGAACGGTTTGGTCAGATAATCGTCGGCACCCAATTCGAGCCCGACAATCCGGTCGGTTTCTTCGGTTTTTGCCGTCAGCATCATGATCGGCGTGAGACTGGTGGCAGAATCGGCGCGGAGTTTTCGGCAGATTTCCAAACCGTCCATACCGGGCAGCATGAGGTCCAGCACGATTAGGTCCGGACGTTCATGGCGGGCGGCGGCAAGGCCGTTGGGCCCGTCCGTGGCGGAACGCACGCGAAAGCCGTCTTTCTCAAGATAGTGCGTGACGAGCTCGAGGATATCGCGCTCGTCCTCGACAATCAGAATCTTGCGGGCCGATGTCACGAGGCTGCAGCGGAACGCCCAAGGACACGCAGAATTCTCGGTGGAAGTAACCAGTGCAACGTTCCCGCGCCCGCTTTCGGCAATCCTATGAATCCCACGCCGCAGGCCGCCGCCTTCTTCATTTCGATTGACGCGGCCGTCTTCCCGGAAATCATGACGGACAGGGCGGTGCTGAGGTGAGGCTCGTGCCCGACGCAAAGGACGACAGAGCGCGCTGGAAGACTGGCGAGGCGAGCTAGCAGCGCGTCCGGCGGGGCATCCGGCAGCAGATCATCTACCAGCTCGATTTTGGTCTTCAGGGCGAGCTGCGCCTTCACGAGGTCGGCCGTCTGCCGGGCACGGACCAGAGGGCTTGAAAAGACGTGATCCGGTTGCACCTTGAGCCGGGACAACCCCTGTGCGCCCTGTTTCGTCCTGACGGATCCCTCCGGTGTGAGCGGACGGGTCGCATCGTCAGCCTTCCAATTCTCGGCATCGACCGCGATGCCATGCCTGAATAAGATGACGTCCATGGTCGTGATTATGCTGAGGTAGATTCCTTGGGCACCGCTGTCACGTCGGCTTTCTCGACCGCCTTCTCCGCCGACCGTTCCAGGCGCCGCCGTCCCCTGCTTTTGAGAATAGGCTGAATACCGGCACGCAGCGCGTCCTGGATTTCTTCGGGTGGCCGGCGGGCGTCCACCACCTGAAAGCTGAACTCTTCGGCCATCCGGTCAAATTCTTCAATGACCAGCCCCTGATACTTCTTGAAGCTGTCATAGAGGTCCGCGCCCAAGCGCATGTCCATGCCGGATTCCCAGTAGTTCATATTTTTCGATTCGATAACGCGCAGGGCCAGGGTCTCCACATCGATGCGCAGGTAGCAAACAAGGTCTGGCACAATCGCAAAGCCAAAGACATCACG
>VBON01000339.1:0-282 GCA_005877525.1 Nitrospirota bacterium | reverse complement strand
TAGCTCCAGGGATCTAGAATATTGCCTTGCTTGGCAATCTCAATCGTCTTGGACATCAAGGCGGATCGAGTCCATCCGGTCGTCAACACGCCATGCCCCTGGACTTCCAACCATTCCTGCAACGCTTCGATGTGCGTCGAACGGCCGACACCGTCGGGCCCCTCGATCGCGATCAGCTTGCCTTTAAGGTCGGTCAGGCTGAGGTAAGGTAAACCTCCGCCAAAATAGCGCTTCTCGTCGGCCATGGGTTCCCCGCTTCGGCTTGTAAGAGGACAGACTCTT
>VBON01000021.1 GCA_005877525.1 Nitrospirota bacterium | reverse complement strand
GTCATCATGAGTGTGATCCTCCTGGTCATGCTCCTGCTGCTGCGTCCGCATCCTGCCGTCAGCGATGGGCAACCCGGACAACAGCCACCCGCTCCCGAGCTCGTGCCGCTGTCACCGCGCGGATGAACCGTCTGACATCTCGGGCCGATCCTGTCACCCCGCGTGGATTCGGTCAAGCCAGCGCTTCGACGCGGAAGCGGGGCGGCGCGCACCGACGAGCCGGGCGGAGGCAGCGCAGACCTCCACGCGCGCGCCTGGCATCGGCGAGGATCTTCTGAAGGCTGTCTTGTCGCGAGGTTAGAGCGGGGGTCAATCGCCGGCCCTCGCAGCCTGTAAAGTTGCCCGACGTTTCCTCCCAAAGAAACGAACGGCCTGAGATCTGTGAGCCCGCGGTCATCGGCCTCAAGTTGATGACGCCATGACGCCTCTGTGGGGCAGACTGGAGCGGACTGGCGTGCGATGCTGCCGATACTCCCGAACCGTGTCAGCGGTGATCGAAGGCGACGGCGTCGAGCAACGATCGCGCGAGCAGGGAGCGGAAAGCCACCGCCTCGCCGATCACGATGACGGCGGGCGCCTGGATCCCCGCGGCACGGGCGGCGATGTCGCCGAGCGTGCGCACTATTTGCCGGCCTTCTCAGTATCTATCCCGGTTTGACACCCGTGATCCACAAGCCCCAACCCCAACGACGCGCCAGGGCCTTCACCATCGGCTTCGGCACGATCCTGCTTAATCTCGGTATCCAGGTATCCATGATGGGATCCAGGTCCCTGCCGAGCACCTGCATTTTCACATTGGCGAACTTGCTGAACAACTGGTCACGCACTTCCTCTTTAGTGACAGGCCAGGTATGAGGATTGCCTTCCGCGCGGGCGCCATCGCTATAACGACTTGCTAGCCGCAGGGGTGACAGAAAATCCTTTTCAAGATGCAGATATCCTTCCACATACTCCACAATGAAGCGGAAAAGGAATGAATTGCGATGATAAAGCATCACTCCAACCTCCGAGCCGGGCCGAACGACGCGTAGTATCTCATCGATGGAGGTTTCGGTGTTCGGCGAATGATGCAATACGCCCCAGGAATACCCGTAGTCGAACGAATTGTCTTCAAAGGGCAACTGCTCACCATCCGCTTCTTCGATCCTGCCCTGTAAGCCAAAGAGCTCAAAACGCCGGCGGGTTTGTTGAACAGCCACCGGGTTAAGATCTACCCCTGTGACTTGCGCGTCATGCAGCGCCCAATTCATAGCCATGCATCCCATTCCGCATCCCACCTCCAAAATCGCCTGTCCGCGATAGCGGTCGTAATCAAAAATCCTTCCGAAGTTCCCCTTTGGCGTGTGCAGAGGGGAGTTCCACTCATAAAACTTCTGATCAGCCTGCTCAAAGAACTCTTTTGAACCAATTTCCACGGGGCGGTGAATTCCATCCCCGGATTCATAAGCTGTTGTCCCGTGTTCCGCCGCATAAGTCATTGGGTTGGAGGCCCACCAGCGGCGGATGGACTGTTTGACCTCTTTCTCATTGTCTTTTGCCACGATCAACGGACCCTCCTTCAGCAACAACATGGGAGTTCTTCATCAGGCCATCGTAGATCGCCAGAGGTATGGACACGATCACCGCAAGGACCGCCAGCATGGTTTCCACGACCCATACATGCTCGAGGATCCGGCGCCAGATCAATTTGCGGTGGTTCCGAGTATCCCATTCAAAGAAACGCTTTCTTCCGTTCAGCACATAACGGTTGGGAATTCCGAGCCGCGCGATGATCCGCTCCGTTCGGCACCACCCCAACCCAATCGGATCAGGGAAAAGGAAAACGACCGTATCGAAGTTCAATCCCCTGATTTCGTCAAGCATCTCGTTTCTTTCGGCTAAGCTGCGGGGAAACACCCAAAGTTTATGGATGAGATCCTCTTGGGTTTCCGAGACCGAAGCAGACAACGAAAAAGGCAAAAGCAAATCCACCTGAACCTCATCCCTCCAGCGAATCTCGAAATCGCGCAGCAGGTTCAGCATATAACTAAGATCACGCGGGTTTGAACGTGAATACATCACCCGAGATTTCCAGAGCAGCGCTTTCTTTATCGGGGGAAGTTTTTCAAAAGCCAGCCCGTCCATCGGGATACCCGCAATGAGAGTTTCCCAGCTCGGATACAACCTCAACGGCTGAAATACACAGAGCGCCTTCCTATATATGAACGTTTGGGATGGTTCGGATCGCAAATTCATCATGGTAATCCTTACTTGTCGAGCAGTATTCCATATCGGACGCGCGTTGGACCGACGGAACCAATGGAAGCGGAAGTGGTCGCAGCGTTCATTTCGTCACTGACGAAGGACGAGGTGTGGCTGGCCGCACACGCTCTCTAAATCGGCCGACCCTGCTGGGGGCGCTGTTCGATGACTACGAATGGGATGAAATGCGTGCGCGCGGACGTCTATCCGGAAAGACTGACTACCGCATACGCGCCGTCCTCGCTGCGTGTCAAATCCACGTGAGCCGCATAATCCCGTTGCCAGCGGGCGAGAACTTCGGTCGAGCAATCGGCATCATCGACGAGGATGGTCTTAATGTGGGGCACCGTCGAGAGCAGACCGACACGACATTCATAGCCGGTAAAGCCGGGACCGAACTCGGCGGGCCCATCGCAGAGCGCTAGATCGAATACGTGTGGCAGGCTCAGATTGCGCACGTCATACCAGTGATTAAACAATGGCGCATAGAGGACCGTGACGTTCGAGAGGAAGGCGGTCCG
Organism: Nitrospirota bacterium; assembly: GCA_005877525.1. Lineage (GTDB taxonomy): Bacteria > Nitrospirota > Nitrospiria > Nitrospirales > NS-4 > NS-11. The sequence continues at coordinate 6,023 of VBON01000021.1, read as the reverse complement.
AGCTTGCACCGAGGTTGCCCAGATCGCATCTTGTTCTAAGCTCCAGACCGCCAATCCGCGCTTCGCAGCGCACACGCCGGCGACAAGGGTGGACACGCCCGCGCCACACTCTAAGATCGGTCCGGTCGCTTGCTGGACATGCTCGGCAATCGCTTGGAGGAACGACACATCGGCCGAGAAGCCTTCGTTCCCCCACGCGGCGCGGAGTTGCTGGAGAATTACCCGTGTCGGTCCAGTGGTCTGTAGTTGCTTGATGGCCCGCGTAAGTTGCCAGTCCTGATAAATCTGTTTAACGTGCTGTTTCACAACCCTAGGAATGGCCGCCTTGACCTGCATCGAACCCGTCCCTTCTAGACAAAAGCCGCCGAGGGATTCACCCCGACTCGGTCTTAGTTACAGGATACCACGCATCGCTCCATCCAAAATGTCACCGAGCAGGGGATCGTCGCGTCATTGGCGGCAGGCTAATAACAAGACGACCGATGCATTGCATCCAGCACGGAATCTGAAGGGTAAAATGCCGAGATCAGCAATACTCTAGCCCCCTACAAGATCGAGAAACTCCCTCCAGCCCTTCGGATTGGTGGCTATCGTCAGCGCACCGTAGGTGACGACGCCGACCAAGACAAGAATCGCCATCCGAGGACCTTGTCCGAGAGTCGGAACTACCAACATGCGCGCCAACGCTACAGCAACGTACATAGCCAGACTCGCCAGCGCCGGCCGCAGCATCGCCCCCATCATGTCAGAGATGCGCAATCCGATCGCGGGCAGGAAAAGCTTCATCCCTCCGATGAATACCAACGGGTACATGGTTACCCAGACGGCCGCCAAGCCAACCGGACCCCATCGGCTGCCCAATACAAACATCGGCGACATTATTAATACCGCCAAAGACACCTGTTTGAGCGGAATATCGGAGCGCCCCATTCCCATCGCGGCCGTGTTCATGAAGGGGCCGAACATGTGAACCGGCATGATCAACGCGATCAGTTGAAGGGGCAACGTTGCAGATGCCCATGCCTCGCCAAGTAATATTGACACGACCTCGGGAGCGATGCTGGACATCCCCCACAGCACTGGAAACGCCGCGAGGCTTATCTGTCGCACCGCCATGAGGAAGTAGCCAGCAAACGCCTTTCTGTCGCGCTGGACCATAGAGAAGGCCGGGAGAGACACATCGTTGATAGTTGACGACACCTTGTTGACTGGTAAAGACGCAAGGTGCATTGACACCGCGTACAGGCCGAGGAGTTCACGTCCAAGAAGTCTTCCAGCCACAAGAATATCCGACTGAGAGTAGACGAACCATAGTAGCCGCCCGAGAGTTACGTTTCTACCGAATAGTAGGAGTTGACGCGCGCCGCCGAAAGAGAACTCGGGCCACCCGAAGTAGGGTGATGCAATGTTTAGTCCCACCGTACGGCATATGGCGGTCGTGAGGATACCCCCAACCAAGGCCCATACTCCGAACCCCGATAATGCGAGCACCAGCGTCGTCGCACCGCCCGCCAGACCTCCGCTTAGCTCCACAACTGATTGCACCTTGAATTTCAACTGTCGCGAAAGATGGGCGCTTGGTATCGTCGCAAAGATCGCGAAGAAAAACTGAAGGGAAAGGGCTCTCGCGATTGGAACTACACGCGGTTCGCTAAAATATGCCCCGATCAAGGGGGCGCCGAAAACCAACAGGATCATGATGCCTAGGTCTACCAGGATGACGAACCCGAACATTTGGCGGAACTTTCGGTCGTCGAGTTCCATCGCCTGCACTATGGCCGTACCGACGCCGAATTGGGCCAGCATTGTTAAGAACTCGACGAACACGGTCGCCATCGCCAATAACCCATAATCTGCAGGAGTGAGCAGCCGCACCACAACGATCGTGATGGACCATGTCACGAGCTGGGCTAAGAACCGGACGGCTGCGACCCATTTCAGGCCGGAAACGACCCGCGACCGCAGGTTCACAGAATGAGGCGAGGCGGATCAGGTTGGCACAATTCATGACCTCGAGGCAGCGCGATCAATCTCGGAATCCTGATGAGGTAAACATCACCAATCTTATCCGTGCGTTGAGACGATCACTGCCAGAATAATTTCGCGATGAGAACAAACCCCTCTCCACACAACGGGAGCCACTCAGGGTCGGGCGATGTGCGGAGAGAACAGGTAGATCGCCCTGGCGGTCGGTCCAGCTCTGCTGATCCCAGCCGCGCTCGAACCGCACCAGCGCTTGCCCCTGTTCAGCCCAGCGGCTCGTAGCAGGGTGCGCAAAAGAGCTTCATCGTGCCGTGACTGCTTGGCCGACTCGCCCTAGCCTGCTGGACCAACATCTCATGATAGAGTAGCTTGGACTCGGCGACGGCGCCAGAATCCAACTACAGATGTTGACGAGAATCCATCGCGCAGTCCACGATCGCCTGCGTGCTTCATCGATCACGAATCGCACCGCCCGAGCCGAGCGCCGGCGGGACCGGGCTGGCGGCCACGCAATCGCGTCTGACCCTGCCGAGCACTTCTGCGGGGCGCTCGATTGGCTTATCCGCGCCCAAGACGCTACTCCCGACGGCGGGGTGTCCCGTGGATACAGTGTTGCCTGGCACTCGTATTTCCGGCGGCGCGGCTGGCAGCCATCCTATCCGGAGACCACGGGGTATATCATTCCAACCATGTGCGATGCTGCCGTGCGCCTTGGACGTCCCGATCTTCGCGAGCGCGCACTGCGCATGGCGGACTGGGAGCTCGAGGTGCAGCTTCCATCGGGTGCCGTACAGGCGGGTGTGATCGGAGAGCAGGAGTCACCGACTCCCGCCGTTTTCAACACCGGCCAGGTTCTGTTCGGGCTTGTTCGTGCCCACGAGGAAATCGGAAGAATCGAGTACCTGCACGGCGCCCGCCGTGCCGCCGAATTCATGTTGAGCGCGCAAGGGTCTGACGGTAGCTTCACGAAGGGGCATTCCGCGATGGCGCGGGACGACTGCACAACCTACTACACCCGCGCCGCTTGGGCCCTTTGCTTGCTCGGCATGCGCCTTGGCGAGCCACGCTACGTAGCTGCCGCCGAGCGCAACATCCGGTTCGCCCTCTCCCAACAGGACGAAAACGGGTGGTTCCGCGCGAATTGCCTGACAGATCCTGACCGTCCCCTCCTCCACACGATCGCGTACGCTGTCGAAGGCATCCTCGGCTGCGGCCTTCTCCTCCAGAGAGAGGAATACATCGCCGCCGCCCTCCGCACGTCCGTTGCGATCGCCTCCCGGCAGCGGCCCGACGGGGGTCTGAGTGGCCGCTTCGCCCGAGATTGGACACCGCAAGTGAGCTGGGACTGCCTTACCGGAGACGCTCAAATTGCCACCGTCTGGTGGCAACTGGGCGCCGCCACCGGCCGGCCGGAGCTCCAGGATCGAGCCCGCCGGATGTGCCACTTCCTCATGCGGACTCAGAATCGGTCAGCGAAAGACCCAGGACTCAAGGGTGGCATCAAGGGATCTCTCCCCATCGACGGAGGGTACGGCACGTACGAGGTGCTCAACTGGCCGACCAAGTTCTTCATCGACGCCTTGTTCCTCACGACCCCGGCGCCACCTGCGCCGGCCACGACCCCCTCCATGCCACTGCCATGAATCCCGACGCGCTCGATCGTGAACTGCTCCAGATGCTGTGCTGTCCGGCGTGCCGAGGCGAGTTGGGCTATCACTCCGATCACAACGAGATGTCGTGCGCGACCTGTGGCTTCACGTACCCCATCATCGACGGAATCCCGATCCTGTTCCCTACCGACGTGAAGGCGCGGTTCGAGCAACTTTTCAAGCGATCATGGGACTCCGAGGAGCGCGCCGAGGTTTATGATCGCTTCGTCGAAGGGCGCGAGTCCTTCATGGACATGCACAATCACGTGGGGGAAACACGCGCGACCCTCAGCGTGCTCGGCGCCCTGCCGCCCGGGTGGTTGCTTGACTGCGGCTGCGGCAACGGCCGATTCTTCCAGCAATATCCCTCCCACGTGTCCGCTGTCGGAGTCGACGCGTCACTGAACCTGCTGCGGATCTGCAAGCGGAGGGGGCGCGCCACGCGCCTCGTCTGCGCGGAGTTGGAGCACCTCCCATTCAAGGAGGGCATCTTCGATCGGACGGTATCGGTTCGTGTACTCCAGCACATCCACGACCAAGCTCGGGCCGTGGCCGACATGGTGCGGGTGCTACGCCCCGGGGGCGAAATTATCCTTCATTGCTACAACAGCGCCAGCTCCAAAGGAGCCGTGAAGCGCCTGCGTCAGAGTCGCCTCGCGCCAGTGCTGAACGCGCCCTTCCGAGCCCTCTTTCGAACACTCTCACCGTTCGCCCCGTGGGAACTGCAATACGATCAATACAACACCGTTTCCCAGGTGTGCCGCTGGCTGCGACAACAGGGCGTCAAGGTGACTGTCGTCCGTGGCACCGGATTTGGCTTCAACAAGTGGTTGCTCACTGAGTTCATGGTCGCGCCGTGGCTCGAGAAGCATCATCCCGCGATCCTGAAGCGCTATCTCGATGGCTCCCTGCGCGCAGAGGAAGCGATCGGGTCGCTCCCGTTCTTCAGCTACGTCATGGAGAAGTTCGTCCTGAAGGGCAGGAAACTCGCGGCCGCTGAGAGGGATCCGACGAGGCAATAGAAGCGTAACGGCGTTTGACTGGCGTTCGGGGGCGAGCTCACTTTCACGCGCGCAACCGATGCCGCTCAAGTGCCATCGCCTCTTGCGGCGGCTGTGGCCGCGGGATCCAGCCGCGAAGTGTACGGAACGATGACGCAGAATGGCGAGTCCCCGCTGTTCAGGGGTGCCCGGGTTCGCGGCACCGCCGAGTTGAGCGGCGACTTGATCGTGGTGAGGCTGAGTACAAACTGAGGCCACCGGGTAACGCTGACCCTTCGCGGAGACCTCCTGCTGGGGGACGGTACGGCGTCCGGGCCACAGAGTTCGCATGCCCCTCACAGGGTGCAGCTCCAAAGAATCGTCAAAGGCGGCGTCTCCCCTCACGTGATGCTCCAGCAATCGCGACGTGCCCTCGTCGCCAAGCTCCCTCCGGAAGGGGCACATCGCTGATACGCAGGCCCTCATTGGCCCGTGCACAGGGCTGGAGCGGGCAGCGGACGGCCTCCCGCGGGCGCTCCTGTTTGTTGATCCCGAGGGCAGGGTGGAATTGCTTTCCGATTCCGTTCACTACCGCATCCCAATTCGACTCGAAGGCGGCAAGATCTTCTACATTAGTCGTACCGGGGTCACAGCGGAACGATGATCCTCCGTGAGGGAAGCGGCAAACGCGTGCGGCGCATGGTGACCGACGGCTCCATCACTGTTGACTACCTGCTGGACCGATAGACTTGGAGATGCTTCGAGCCCCGGACGTTTTGCGTTGTGCGGGCGACCTGGTGCCATCGGGGTCATACGCAACGTGGGACGACCGGGGCGGGCTAGCCTGCGATGCTGCCGATACTCCCGAACCGTGTCAGCGGTGATCGAGGACGGCGGCGGCGAGCAGCGATCGCGCGAGCAGGGGGCGGAAAGCCACCGCCTCGCCGATCACGATGACGGCCGGCGCCTGGATCTCCGCGGCACGGGCGGCGAATTCGCCGAGCGTGCCGACCACGGTCTCTTCCGCCTGGGTAGTCCCGCGGTGGATCACGGCCGCAGGCGTGTCTTCGCTCCGCCCCGCCGCCAGGAGCCGTGCGGTGATGCGCGGTAGTGTCCCCACGCCCATCAGGATGACGAGCGTGTCGACGGCCGTCGCGAGGCGCTCCCAGTCCACGGCAGACTCCGGCTTGGCGGGATCTTCGTGGCCGGTCACGACGGCAAAGGACGACGCGAAGCCTCGGTGCGTGACGGGGATGCCGGCGGCGGCGGGCACCGCGATCGCCGCGCTGACGCCCGGCACCACTTCCACGGCCACCCCGGCGCGCGCGCACGCCAGCATCTCCTCCCCTCCCCGGCCGAAAACAAAGGGATCGCCGCCCTTGAGGCGGACCACGAGCCTTCCGCGCCGGGC
>VBON01000020.1:4766-12070 GCA_005877525.1 Nitrospirota bacterium | reverse complement strand
AATTCATGAATCAGCACAATGAGTTCCAGGCGGCGCACTTCCCGCCTCAGAGCTTGGTAGGCCTCGGCTGCCTTGGCCTGTCGTTCGAGACCTCCCAGCTGTCGCTTCACCTCATTTACAATGTCTCGCACGCGCAAAAGGTTCTGATTGGTCGCCTCCAGTTTCCGTAACGCTTCGGTCTTCTGCTTCTTATAGCGGATAATGCCTGCCGTCTCTTCGATCAGTTCCCGCCGCTCGGTCGGTGAGGCCTTCAGCAGGCGGTCGATCATGCCCTGTTCAATCACCGTGTGTCCCTTGCTTCCGGCTCGTGTGTCCAGCAATAGCGCGCGAAGATCCTTGAGCCGGCAGGGCGTCTGATTGATGAAATATTCGCTCGCGCCATCGCGAAAAAGTCTCCGGGTGACCATTACCTCTTGGCACTCCCCGAGTGAGTAGGGAAGTGCCGCGCGATCGGTATCTGCCCCGGCTCTCTCCTCGTCCACCTCTCCGAGGATCAGTGAGACCTCAACCATCCCCTGCGGCTTTCGGGATTCTGTTCCGTTGAAGATGACGTCTTCCATTCGCTCGCTACGCAAGGTCTTTGTGCTCTGCTCTCCCAATACCCACAGAACCGCGTCGAGGATGTTGCTTTTGCCGCTCCCATTGGGACCCACGACCGCAGTAATCCCTTGCTGGAAAACGATTCGGGCATCCAAAAATGACTTAAAGCCGTTCATCTCCAAGCGCTTCAGATACATAGCTCTCCTTTGACTGTATCTTGGGACCGCTAAACAGCCAAAATGGATACCATATCTTGTGGTTGAATGCAACCTAAAACACTAGCTAAGACTCTAAAGATATCACGGGCTCGGGCCAGGAGAGCGATACCCTCCTTGCGTTGCAGGCACACCCCGCTATGCTATCCTCAGATGAAAATGAAAATCGCGACGTTTAACATTAATTCAATCAGGGTACGGCTGCCGGTGATTTTGGGGTGGCTGGAGCAGCACCAGCCGGATGTCTTGTGTTTGCAGGAAACAAAAGTCCAGGACAGCGAATTCCCTGCGCTCGGGTTGGCCTCGACCGGCTATCACGTGGTCTATCGCGGCATGAAATCCTACAATGGGGTCGCGATGCTGACCCGCACGGCGCCGGACGATGTGTTCTACGGGTTGGATGACGGAGGGGAACCGGACGAAGCCCGTATCATGAGAGTTATGTTGAAGGGCGTCCCCATCGTCAACACGTATGTCCCCAACGGCTTCAAGATTGTGTCACCCAAATACGCCTACAAACTTGAGTGGTTCAAGCGCTTGCGGGTGTATTTTGAAAGGCATCTCTCAGCTGAGCAGCCAGCGGTATGGTGCGGAGACATGAATGTGGCGCCGGAACCAATCGACGTGCACAGCCCCGAAAAACATCTGAAACATGTGTGCTTTCATGAAGACGTTCGCCGGGCGTACAGTCAGACCATTGCCTGGGGTTTCGTCGACGTCTTCCGGAGATTATATCCCGAGAAGCAGCAGTTTACGTTTTGGGATTATCTGCGGCCAAACTCCCTGGATGCGAACAAGGGCTGGCGCATTGACCATATCCTCGCCACACCGCCGATGGCTGAAAAATGCACCACGGTGGAGGTGGACATCGAACCTCGGCGCGCGCCGAATAGCTCCGATCATACCTTTCTTTGGGCCGAGTTCGCGATGGAAGAAGTACAGACGGCCTGTTGATTTCAGGAGACGGGGCTAAATCGTTTCGCGCAGATGTCGCCGCGCGATGCTGAGATACTCCTGCACAACGATGCGAGCCACGCAAAAGGCCGGAACGCCCAGCACCATCCCCCAGACCCCAAACGCGTTAGCCCCGATGATAAGAATCAGCAGAACGGTCAGTGGATGCAGATCTGCGGTTTTGGATAGAACGAGCGGCTGAATCAACAAGCTATCAAAGAGGTGAACGGCACCTGCGATGAGAAGAACATAAACGAGCTTCACCGTCACTCCACTATCCAAAATGGTGACGAGTAAGGCCGCTACCGCCCCGAAAATTGGACCGAGGTAGGGAATGAGGTGGACGAAGCCGGAAGATATTCCGATCGTCACTCCGAATGGCACTCCCAGTATCGAGTACCCCACGGACAGCAGACAGCCGACGACGACGGCATCAATCAACAATCCGGTGAGATATCTGGAAAGATGTTGGTCCACGCGATAGAGAAGATTGAGCGCTGGTTCGAAATACCGGTTGGGAACCAGGCTTATCACAAACCTTTTGATGGCTCGGCTCTCGAGAAGAAGATACCAACTCATAACAGGAATGAGCACAAACACCGTGAGCAATGTCAACACGTTAAACATGATGTTCGGGAAACGTTCTAATGATTGGTCGACAAAAACTCTAGTGCTCTTGGTAATCGTCTCGGCGAAGTTCATTCGCTTGAGCTCGGGGAAGCGCCGATCCAATTCCTTCTGAAACCCCTCCAGGCGATCGTGCGCCTGGACGGAATACTCCGGAAGCTTCATCCGAAGCGTCGCAATCTGATGCTGCAAGACAGGAGTCAGATAGAAGACGGCGGCAGCTGCTAGAATGAGCCCGACACCATAGATTGCCGCTACCGATTGGAGGCGGGAGAATCCGCGTCGCTCCAGTGCCTCGACGAGAGGAGCCAAGACGAAGGCTACGAAACACGCCGCAAAGAATGAAATGAACCCCCGGCCTGCCGCGTAGATGATCAGCCCCGCCACACCGGCAATGACGGCCGCGTACCCTAGATCCCGCCACAGTTGTTTCCGGGTGGATGTTATCGGACGAGTGACCTGGCTCAAAAGGTCACTCTGATCCGCTCCCGAATCTGAGTCTCCGTCGGCGGGTTGAGGATGAACCGTTCGAGTTCCTCGTGCGCATGCCGCAGACGAGCGGACAAGGTGGTTGCGACGCTCAACAAAATTTTCAAACCGAGGTCTGGCCTCCGGTGAATCAGAGACATTAAATCCGGTTTAAAGAAGCCAATGGTCTCTGTCGCGTCATGAGCAACGGCGGCAGCTGAACGAGGCGCATCGTCAATGAGTCCCAGTTCCCCGAAGAACTCGCCGGCGGTGAGCGTGGCGATAAGCCTGGGCTCCCCTCCAGGGAGCTGACGAATAATCTTCACGGCACCGGTCTTCACGACATACATTCCGAGGCTCGGGTCCCCTTGCTGGAAGATCGGCTCCCCAGAGGCGTACCTCCGAACGTAGATCAGCTTCTCGATGAAACGTAATTCGCGCAACGAAAGATTTTCAAAAATCGGAATCTTCAGCAGCAAATCGATAGTTCGCTCCGCTCCCTTTTGACGGCCTCTAAAGATATTGTCCCAAAGCGAGTCAATGATCATATTCAGTGGTGGCAGCCTAGGAAATCGGTAGCTTGAGCGCGAGTCTACGGAGCACAGGGAAGCCTGTCAAGTTCTCTGCGACCCGTGCAGGTCTTCCGGCTCCGACCACTGCTTGAACCTGTCGGTGGAGTGTTTCGCTGCAGTGCGAGTGCACTAGGAGTTATCTGGGGAACCTAGAACGTCCTAGAATGCTGATACCCGAAAGTTACGGGACGGAAGGTCCACTCGGCATCTTGCCGGATTCCCGTTTCTGTGGAGCTTTGTCTGCCCCTGTTGCCGGCGGTGTCTCGGACTTGTTAATTAGAGTGACTAGACCCTGATCAGAGACCTGGGCGACGATCCGATCGCCCACCTCGAACGCCTTCTCAATTTTCGAGTCCTTAGTGACGGTGAGACGAATCTCGTTCCCTGTCTCATCCCGAACGAGATAGGTGTTCCCTTCCATCTTCAAGACTTCGCCTTGGACGATTCTAAACCCTTGGGCTTGCCCTGGATTGACTGAAGGATCGGCAATGCCTGTTTTGTCCTCCGCGACAGCAAAAATTGCCGGACCGGCGACGAGCGTGAGGGCAAAGACAATCGCAAATGTTTTCATAGGAGCCTCCTTGGATCGGCGAGCGGGAGTGCTTTCAGGAGCCGAGGTCCAGTAGACACCGGCTCACAAATACATGTCATCTCCTAATGCCTAATCTCTATGTTCACCTAGTTAGACTCTAAAATCTTTCCCCCATTAGTATCAGATTACAGTCCCTCTCTGGCCGAGAGACGCAGGCTATCTAGGACATTACCCACAGGGATAGCGGTTTAAGGGATGAGGACAAACAGCGGTTTCAGCGATGTCGACAGACCTTGATCGATTAAGAGAGCGTAGGCGCCTCCGAAAAGCAGGCTGATCATAAACATCGTCCACAGAAAAGCAAATCGTGTAATGCTGCTGTCAGCCATTTTTAATCCTCTTTTTATCCATGGTAGCTTGGCCTAGGGCTTGCGGCTATAGGTCTAAAGGCTGGGAGGCTTTCTCCTTACGGTGCTCCGTATTCCCGGATGTTGTAGGCGGGCTTACACGAATCCTCTCCGTAGCGTGCTATCCTCATAAATCCGGAATGAGGATGACGTGATGGACAAGCCGACCGTCTTGGTGGTGGATGACGATCCATTGGTTCGCGGCATTATTCGCGATGTTCTTCAAAGTGACGGGTATTCCGTTTTAGACGCTCGTTTCAACAGTGAAGCCCTTGTCGTACTACGTCAATACCAGGGCCCTATTCACTTGATGATCGCAGACGTCATGATGCCGGGCATCAATGGCCGGGAGCTGGCGGAGATGCTGGCGCCATCCCGCCCCACCATGAAGGTCATTTACGTCTCCGGCTATCCCGAAGAAGTTGTCAGAGAGAAGCTCAATCCTCCGGAAATGATGACTTTCCTACAGAAGCCCTTTCGAGCCGATGATCTGCTTCGGAAGGTCCGCGAAACGCTCCAGGACTTTTCTCCGGCCAAACTGTATGCGTGGAGCTCTGGCTTACCCGGTGAGCTCACCGAGGGACAGTTGGGGATGCTGTACGAGATCGGGATCCCCACCGATTATGAGGAAGCCTACAAGTGGTACAGCCTCGCAGCAGCGACGGACGGAGATGAGCGCATCATCATGAGAATGCAGCACCTGAAGGCCAAAATGACCCCCCAGCAGATCAGTCGGGCCGAGAGAGGGGCCCAGGTCTTACGGGAACCCAAACACTAGGGCATCCCGATGTGTGGTCAGATCTGGGTACGGTCTTTTTCCTGGTCAAGCTGCTCCAGCGCCTCGGCTCTCCCCTGGCATTCCACGCACCGTCGCGCGAATGGCACAGCCTTTAATCGACCTTCGCCAATTTCACGGCCACAATCGTCGCAGATCCCATAGCGGCCTTCGTCGAGCCGTCGCAGTGCCTCGTCGATCTGCTCCCGCACATGATTTCGGATTTCCATCAAGGAGATTTGCTGATCGCCATCGGCGTCTTGAAGCGCCAGATCGGCGGTATCCGGCACGAAGTCTTCTCGTTGTTCTGATTGTGCCATCCGACGTCGCGCGAGAAGATCTTCGACGTCCTTCAGAGCCTCCTGCCTGCGCTCCAACAATATCTGACGTAGCGCGTCCGTCCTCACCGTGCTTGCTATCTCCTTCGGCATGTTTTGCTTCCTTTCTGGATCGGTCGTTGCCGTACGCGGCAATCTATCCACCTATGCGCAACCCTGAACAATAGACAAAATGCTCTACGGAATGTCTGAATTGTCGGCCTGAACGATAGCCAGCCGGCGCCGCACGGTTCAGCCAACCCGGGCGCAGGCACGGAAGGCATCCACGACTCGCGCGACCTCCTCGGCCGTGTTGTAGTGCACCAATCCCAAGCGAAGCATGCCCCCGGCCGTCTCAACGCCAAGTCGCTCGGTGAGGTTGATCGCGTAATAGTTTCCGGCCCAAGTGAACATGCCCTGCTCCGCGAGGAACCTCGCCAACTCTTGGGGAGTCTGTCCGGCCAATCGCAAAGCAACAGTGGGAGTGCGCCAGTCAAAGCGAGGTGGATCGGTAATACCATAGACGGTCACGCCGGGGATCGCGAGCAATCCTCTGATCAATGGCTCAACCAGCTTCCTCTCGTACCCTCTGATCGCTTCCATTGCTGCAAGCAGCACAGGACGCCGCTTGCTCGTCCGCCCATCGCCGACATTCGGACCGGTCCGACGGCCGAGTTCGGCAAGATATTCGATCGCCGCCGTGACCCCGGCCAGCCCTTCGTGGTTTTGAGTGCCAGTCTCCCATCGCTCGGGAGAGTCCTCCGTTGCTGGCCTGACTTTATAGGGCCTAAAGCGCCTGAGGTGCTCGCGCTTCCCGTACAGGACTCCCACATGCGGGGCAAAAAATTTGTAGGGTGAGCATGCGAGAAAATCGCAATCCAGCGCGCGAACATCGATCGGCCCGTGGGGAACAAAGTGCACGGCATCCACAAACACCAGCGCGCCGACCGCGTGGGCCAGCCTGGCAATCTCGGTTACGTCGTTGATCGTCCCGACAGCGTTTGAGGCATAACATACGGCAATCAGACGCGTCCGATCATTGAGCTGCCTGCGAAGATCTCCCATGTCCAGGGTACAGTCCTTGGGATCAATATCGACCAGGCGAATCACCGCTCCGTGCTCTTCCAATGTCGACCATGGCGCGATATTGGCGTCATGATCCAGTCGCGTGAGCAGAATCTCGTCGCCCGGACGAAGTTCCCGGCCAATAGCGCGGCTTACGGCGAACGTCATCGTGGTCATATTTGTTCCAAAAACGATCTCATCGGCTTCGCAACCAAGGAGGTCGGCCATGGCGTCACGCGCCGCGGCAATAACCGCATCGGTGCGACGACTCGTAGGGAAACTCCCATGGGTATTCGCATTGGACCGAGCCAGATAGTCGGCCATTGCGTCGATCACGCGTTGTGGTACCTGAGTACCCCCCGGGCCATCTAGATAGATGACTTCCCGGCCATTGATCGCTTGTTGAAGCGCTGGGAACTGGGCGCGTATCCAATTGAGATGATGTTCGAGATCATACGAGGCCATGCTCAATTCCTTTCGGCGCTCTGTCTCAGGGCGCAAAGAGTGAAAACGCATTAGTCTAATCCAAAATCGATACCGAGAGGTATTTGGCTGTGCAAGCGGTGCCACTGGTCGTCAGGATCGCGGACCAGTTATGCTAATGACTAGCATATGCCACTTTTCATGAACACGCTCATCGCGGTTGTGCTTGCCGTCGTGCCATTGGCGGCTGCGAGCGCGAAGCTTGCCGAATGGCAGGTCCTCGAAACGAGGACAGGATTGCCGCTGGCTTTTGAAGATCTGGCATCGCAGTGGGCTGCCGAGGATGTCATTTACCTGGGCGAAGAGCACCACAACCGTCATCACATTGAAGCGGCGCTTAAAACCATGC
>VBON01000020.1:3950-4502 GCA_005877525.1 Nitrospirota bacterium | reverse complement strand
GAGGTGGCTAGGGACGGGATTGACAAGGCGCGGACGAAGCCTGAGATGGGGCAGTGGGCAATGCGAGACGAACCCCTTGTCGAGGATCCAGAGTACCACGACAGGATTCTGAAACAGCTCCATTCTTGCCATGACGGGCTGACGAACGCGGCATACGAACGCATGTATGAGGCTTCCGTGTTCCGGGATGAGAGCATGGCAAAGACCATCGCCGACCGATTGCGGCGCCTCCCGGAGGGAGCTGGGCCTATCGTCAGTTACACCGGCGGTGGACATATCCAGTATCGCCTCCCGATTCCGAACCGCGTTTCACGACGGTACGGGATGCCCCTTCGGCAGATGACGATTTACCTGACGGCCTTCAATCCCGACCGCGTCCAGGAAATCCAGGAACTCCTCCAGCCGCCCATCGCCGACTATGTATGGCTCACACCGCTTGGCCAGCATGGCCCATCGCGGCGCTGTCTCTAGAACACGATCGTGTATTGCAGCCGGGCGCGATTTTCGATCAACGTCACGGCTCCCGCTCCTGTATCCGCGGCACTGAGGTGT
>VBON01000020.1:265-3914 GCA_005877525.1 Nitrospirota bacterium | reverse complement strand
CCAAGCCCGGAGGTGAGCGTGTCCTGCGTGTGAAGAGTGTCCGGGTCCATATAGCTATAGCGAACGACGACTTCGATGGTCTTCGGTACAAGGAAATACCCTCCCTGTACGTAAAAACCCGTCGCGTTCCCGACATGGTTTCGTTGGAGGGAAGGGGTCAAAAACTGATCCCGAAGGTCCACATTCCGGACGAACCCTTCCCCTTGGAAAGACAGGCCCTTGTACTTGAAAATAAAATCCACTCCCGTTGTGCCCAGGTTCACCACTCCCTGATTCAGCAAGCGCCCGTTCCCCAATGAGGCGATCGCCGTGGAGATTTGGCTATTGCTCCCGGCACCTGTCGTGTTCGTCTGGAGGCCACCATCGTACCCATAGCTCGCACCAACGGCCAGTTGAGGGGTCCGGGAATAGCCCAGATCCCCTTCAGGGTATCCGGGTTTCCCCAACACATCCGCGGTCACCCGCCCCACGTACATCAGCTCATTGGCATTACCCGGTGTATTGAGGCCAAGCCGGGTCAGATTGATGCCCACACCGTTGAACACGCCGAAGGCATAATTCACCGAATGCTTCGCCGGATCGCTCAAAAGGGTGATTCCCTGATCGCGGCGATCAATGGTGTTGGGCACGAAGGCCTCGGCGACGAAGTTCCGATCCACAAACTGGAGGAGCGCGGAGGAGACATACTCCTGCCGCCCGAAAAGCGTGCGGTACTGCCCGATGCGAAGATTCGCCAAGGGAATCTGCTTGAGGTCGACGTACGCATCATAGAGCTGCGTGGTGGAACGAGTCGTCGTCGGCTGCGTGGTCGTGCCATTGGTGTCGTTCCGAAATTGCACAAAATAGGTCGTCTCAGGATTGAACGCGAATCCTTCAAAGACCAGACGGACCCGTCGCACGTCGAACTCGCTCACGTCCTCTTGCAGCTTCCTGGCCGTAATGGCCGTGCCGGAGATTGTGGGATAGTTTTTGGTGTCGCCGACAGCGCCGTAGGCACTATTCACGCTGCTTTCGGTATACCGGAACTGCAGCCGAATGCGGATCTTCAACTGAAACTTGTCCTTGAACTGCGTGTATAGGCCTCGGTCGTACCCAAACCTGATGCCTTTGCCAAGATCCACCGTGCTGTCCTGAGCGGACGCGCTCTTTTCGGTTGGAACGCCTGCATCCTCTTTCGCCTGGGTCATTGGCTTAGCCTCAACTGGCGCAGCCGGAGGCTGCTCCGCTTCCTTGAGCGCCTCATCGTATTCCTGCTGCGTGATGATGCCTTTCTTGAGCAGGATCTTGAGGGCCGGGTCCGCGGCCCTTGCCGGGGAGATCGTAAGAACCATGGCCATGCCTGCCGCTAAAAGCAGCGCAGGCCACGTCTTCACCGCTCTGCCGAACCTTGCCTTAAGGTTGTCCATTACGGCCTCCTATTTCCTATTTTGTTGCCTAACTTACTTAACTATTAGATCAATAAAAAAAAGGTTAAGGGCCGCCCCGAGTGCTCGGCGTTAGGGCAGCCTGCTCGGCTTCTAACCGCTTAGCGGCCGGCCGCTGGACTGTGAAAAAGATGTATAACAGACAGGTGTCTAACAAAATGGCGACCCCCATGACACCGTAAGCCCACGGGCTTTCCATCAATTTCAAATCGATCACTACCCGGGAGAGACCGAACCCGACGACCCAGGCGTCAAAGCTCATGCAGATGCGACGAAATGTCTCGGCATCCAGCCGCCGAATCAGATAGGCGCCGAGCGGTATTCCAACCAGAACGCTGGGAATAATGATCAATAAAATGCTTTGGCTTTCCGCTGCAAACAGGCCGAGATGGTAATACACGATGGCGGTGAGGCTCGACTCAGCCACGCGAATCAATCCGAGACCAGCTCGAAACTCTTTTTTGACCAGGCCTTGATTATTGAACAAAATCGCCAATGGAGGGCCGGAGACGGTGGTGACGGAATACAGGAAGCCGAGCCCGGTTCCGAAGGGAAGTCCGATGAGCCGTTCCGACCGAATCGGCCGCCGGAGACCGGCCGCCTGGACAAGGATGAGGGGAAGAAGAACAGTATAGGTGACAAATTTGATCCAGCCAGGATGAAGCGAGGCAAGAAGATAGCTTCCGAGTGCAATACCGGGCAGCAGCCCAATCAGAATGGGAACAACCCGTTTCCATACAGCCGGAACGCTGTCCCGATTGATGAAGAGAACATACAAGTTAATGAAGACTTCGATCACAACCAGGGCGGGATTCAGGATGCGATTCGTGTAGAAAACGAGCGCGACCGGCACGGTGAGCGAGGAAAATCCGTAGCCGAGCGCGCCATTGACAAAGGCCGCTAGCAAAGTGATCCCAGCCAGGACGATCACCGCGGTGTCAAGCGAAGGCATCTTTAATTCTCCACGTACCGGCTAGCGGTCACACGGCGCACGGGAGATCGACGCGATCTTCGCACCCCGGAAATGAAATCTTCAAGGCTATAGTTGTCCAGGATATCGGCGATCGCGTTTCTCACCCCGCCCATGACGTCCTGTAACGGGCAGTAGGCCTTCTTCGTGTACGGACAGTCCAGGCATTTCTGATACGCCGTCTTGCTCACGCACGCGATCGGAGCCAGCGGTCCATCGAGGATCCGGATGACCTGTCCCAGCGTGACCTTGGCGGGCGGCTTGATAAGCGCATAGCCTCCCTGGACGCCCCGGGTGCTGCCCAGCAGGCCCGCGTGCTTGAGGCTCAAGAGAATCTGCTCGAGAAAGACGATGGGCACGTGTTGGCGGTCGGCGATCTGTTGCCGCGTGATCGGATGCCCGTAGTGCTTGGTCAGCTCGATGAGTGCCCGAAGCCCGTATTCGCTTTTCTTTGAGAATTTCATGGTCTAATGTTGACTAAATCAGTCGACAAGGTATAAATTAGCCGCTCCACAGTCAAGAAGTTTTTTTATGAGCTGACAGGTGGTGAGAAAAGCCCGCCGGGACGTTCAGAGACGCAGGGGTTTGGTAGGGGTCAGGACAGCCGCCGGATCCCGATTCCAAATGGTTGGGTCAGCGTCCACGTATAACTCCACTTCGTTCCCGTCCGGATCCTGAAGATAGAGACTCTGGCTCACGGTGTGATCGCTCATCCCTCCGATCGGAACTCCTGCCCGTTCGAGTTCCGCCTTCGCCAACCGCAAGATATCTAACGAGTCCCCAATCTTAATACCAATGTGATACAGGCCGAGATGTGGCCCTCTGGGAGTCCGAGGCGCCGGACCCACTTCAATTAACAGCAATTCATGGTGGGTGCGCCCGGAGGTCAGGGCGGCCGCTTTTCCCTCAAACGCGCGGCCGATTTCTTGAAACCCCAGGAGATCCCGGTAGAACGCGAGCGAGCGATCCAAGTCTTCCACGTAAAAGACCACATGCCCCAGGTACTGCGCCTTCATTTCCACCTAGCCATTTTCCGCCTGACTCCACACGGCAGCCGACCTTCAGTAGTCGCGAGCTTTTAGCCGAAAGCTAACCTGTTTGCCGGCGCTCCAGTGCGGCTCGCTCCCACCGGCTGAGGGTTGCGGCGGCTTCATATGTGCTCTGCAAGAAAGCCAGCAGGACTGAGTCCGGCGATGTCGCGGTTCGTACCGTCTCATAGGGCAACATAAACTCTCTCATCACCGGACTGTAGAAC
>VBON01000020.1:0-200 GCA_005877525.1 Nitrospirota bacterium | reverse complement strand
GGCGTAGAAGACAGGCATCTCCACGGCACCACCTCCCGGCCAGAAGCCGCAACTGCTTACCTCCTGCGAATAGGCTTCGCGCGCGACGAAGCGGGCCAGGTTCGGCGCACCTGGATGCTCGGGCGCGGGCCGTCCGGAAAACCGCGTTACCGCCATGTCGCAGGCGCCCCAGAAGAAGTGGACCGGACTCACTTTGCCGA
>VBON01000338.1:555-2555 GCA_005877525.1 Nitrospirota bacterium | reverse complement strand
TGGCGCCGGCCATCGCCGCGGCGGTGGCGAAGGCCGCCATCAAAACCGGTCGGGCGAGAAAGCAGGTGGACCCGGAGCAGATCCGGGAGCGCACGCTACGGTATGTGTACGAGGGGAAGTTCCCGATCCCGCCCGATCGGAGCGGCCCGTCGGCGACGGTGGCGCAGCAGTCGCTCGACCTGCATGCGCGGTACGGCGGGATCCTCGAGGTCAAGCCCAAGATCCCGGTCAAGGACCTGACCGTCCTGAGCTCGTTCTACGTGTCGCCGGGTCCCGCGCAGCCGGCAGAAGAGATTTCCAAGGAGCCCTCGAAAGTGTATGACTACACGGCCAAGGGGAATCTGGTCGCGGTCGTGACGGACGGGTCGGCGGTGCTGGGTCTGGGCGATCTAGGGCCGCGCGCGGCCTTACCGGTGATGGAAGGGAAAGCGGTGTTGTTCCACTTCTACGCGGGCATCGAGGCGTTTCCGATCTGCCTGGGGACGCAGGATACCGATGAGATCATCACAGCGGTCAGGTACCTCGCGCCGACGTTCGGGGGGATCAACCTCGAGGACATCGCATCGCCGCGGTGTTTTGAGATCGAGCGGCGCTTGCGGGCCGCGCTGGACATCCCGGTCTTCCACGACGACCAGCACGGGACGGCGGTGGTGGTGCTCGCGGGGATTCTGAACGCCATGCGGCTGCTGAAACGTCGGTTGGAGGAGGCGAAGATCGTCATCTGTGGCGCGGGGGCGGCCGGGACGGCGATCGCTCGTCTCCTGCTGCGGCGTGGCGCGCGAGACATCATCCTGGCCGACGTGCATGGGATCGTGTACGAAGGACGCGAGGTGGGCATGAACCCGACGCTGGCGGAGCTGGCCGCGCAGACCAACCGGGGACGGCTCATGGGGCAGTTGGAAGATGCGCTGCCGGGACGCGATGTGTTCATCGGGGTGTCGGCCGGGGGGGTGCTCAAACCGGAGATGCTGAAGTTGATGGCGCCGGGCCCGGTCGTGTTTGCGCTGGCCAATCCAGCCCCGGAGATCATGCCGAAAGAGGCGCTGGCCGCGGGCGCGCGCATTGTCGCGACCGGCCGCTCGGACTTTCCCAATCAGATCAACAACAGCCTGGTCTTTCCCGGCATATTCCGTGGTGCGCTGGACGTGCGGGCCACCACCATCACGTATGAGATGGAGCAAGCGGCGGCGCAGGCGCTCGCCGACGTGATCCCGACCGACGAGTTGCAGAAGGACTACATCATTCCTGACGCCTTCGACTTCCGCGTGCCGCCGGCGGTCGCTGCGGCGGTGGCCCGCTCCGCGATGGAGACCGGCGTCGCGCGCATCCAGCGCGATCCCGACGCCATCGCCCGCGACACCCGCGCCTTCCTCTACGAAGGCGAGCTGGGCAGCCTGTAATTTCGCGTGTCATTGCGAGGAGCATTGATTGCGACGAAGCAATCTATGTCGGAAATTAGAGGTCTGTCATGGAGCACTTCCCAATATCTAGAACTGACACAGGGCTGCATATTGAGGGTTTCCCTGATGCGGTAAAGGTCGTCCGACTCAACGGACTGAAAGCCAAGAGGTTGGCAGATCTAGCGCTACATAAGGCAGATCTCGAGTTTGCTGTCCAGTGTTTGGAGGCAATCAACCAGGTTGGAGATCGTCCCTGGGTCGTCCAACAGGCGCTGTGGCGCTCCGCGATCGTTCACATGATGAAGTGCTTCGGTGACAGCGGGGCGCGGTCTCAGTTAAGCGCTAAGAAGATTTACAAGGGAGACTCTCTCGCATTGACGGTGTTCGACTATTTTAAAAACCTGCGAAATAAGCATTTCATTCATGATGAAAATTCTTACGCCCAGAGCCTTCCAGGTGCCGTGCTGAACAAGGGAAACAAGCCGTTTAAGATCGAAAAAATTATCTGCGTCAATACCGTCGCAGAAACTCTTGAACAGGAGAACTATAGTAATCTGCAATTGCTTATCGAGAAAGCCAGGGATTGGGTGGACAAAGAGT
>VBON01000338.1:0-479 GCA_005877525.1 Nitrospirota bacterium | reverse complement strand
CCCGACAGTTAACGAGATCGACAAAAATAGGAAGACGCCCTAACAGCTCCTTCCATCGAATTTAATAAGCAAAGCCTGCGATTCTGCATGCAAGCAGAATCGATCGCAAGGGGAACTCTAGTACGGAAGACAAACGGGTGGCCACACACTACGCCAAATCCTCAGTGACGATCTCAGGCGACCTGATCTTTCACGTCCGGCGGCTCTTTAGCATGGCTCAAGAAGAGATCACCCGAAGAGGCGGCAGCACTGCTGGCGCTGTGCACGGTGCTCACCTTGCGCCGTTTGCAATTCCCGCCTACATAGTCGCCGTGGCATCGGTTGAGTCATTTGTGAACGAGGTCTTCCTGAGCAAGTTTGCCTCGCTCACGTTCGGTGAGGGTCTACTGCCAGATGACTCTGCCGAGAAGCTCGAACTTAGTCTTAAGCTGATTCTGTTTCCACGCTTGGCGTTCGGCAGGACTCTAGCCAAGGACAAG
>VBON01000334.1:1907-3166 GCA_005877525.1 Nitrospirota bacterium | reverse complement strand
AGAAGACGCTTTCCCTCTTTCCCAGGTATTGCTGTGACCTACGCTAGGGCGGAAACAGCCCTCGGGTTCCGCGACGGTATCAGTGAGCGACCTCAGAGCGTCACACAAAGCGCAGCCGTTCTTCGGGCGGTGTGTCACGTCTCCGTGACTTCTCCAGCGTCCTCTCTGTCGCCATTGGCCCTTGTCAGGGCACAGGGACTTCGGGTGTGTCCATCGCTGTACAAGGGATCGCCTCTCGGTCGACAACATGCAGAGTACACTGGAGCACACAGCCCTCTCAACGTATGAGGGGGTGAGCCCTACGAGCGGCCCAGCACGGCATACGTCCTACGGCATGCAGGACGCGCCGTGCTTGTGGTCTCGCCCCTGTCTGCGGATCCTCTTCCCGTTGTGTGGGGGTCTCTCCAAGACCGGATGTCTTCAGTTATACTCTTTCTTGAAAGATTGAAATCTTCAAATCTTTATTTATTTCTTATCAAAGTAGTATTCGAAGATTTCCCGGATGAGATCCTGCTTCTTGATATCCCGGGCAGCGGCTTCCTGGTTGAACCGGAGCCGCAACCGGCGCGGGAGGACAAAATTCACCCGGTCGCAGGGTTCCTCGTCCGCGACCGTTGTGCCTCCCGCGACAAAGCGGTCGACGGCGGCCGGCGCGAGGGCCGTGGCGTCCGGCTCACGGGTCGTCCCCATGTCGAACTTGCGTTTGCGGTTCATACGAGTGCCTCCCTTACTTCGGCAAAGAGCGCCTGGGTTTCCTGGGCCGCTTTGGAATCCCTGGCATACTCCAGCACAGACATCCCTGCGGCCATGGCCTCCTGATAGACCACCCGCGCATAGACAATGGTATCAAAGACCGGATACCCGAGCGTGCGGATCTCCTCGAGAGCCATCCTCCCTACCACGGTCCCAGCCTGCATTTGGGTGATGAGTAAACCCCCAGCGACCGCGCGGATGGCGCGGACTTCCTCGATCACGGTGCGCAGAAACTCGGTGGTGCTCACCAGGTCTGGTTTGCTCGGCCGTGTGGGGATCAGAATGAAATCGGCCACGGCACACGCCGCACGCGCCGTGGCGGTAATCCGGCCCCCGCCATCAATCACGATCACCTCGTAATCGGCCTTAAAGGCCTCGATCTCTTTGTGCAGATTCGGAGCGGGTAAGCCCACCACTTGGATCTGGGGCAAGTCTGTGGGGCGATCCGCTTTCCAGCTCAGGGCGCTTTGCTGGGGGTCCGCGTCGATCAAGAGGGTCCGCTGGCC
>VBON01000334.1:0-1878 GCA_005877525.1 Nitrospirota bacterium | reverse complement strand
CAGACCGCAATCACCATGCGTGTCCCTATCCTGTGTATAGAAAGAAATCTTGAAAGATTTTTATAAAGATTTCTTTGCGAGAGAAGTATACACCTTTTACCATGCGGGGTGTCAAGAGCGATTGCTTGTGGAGGTTGGAAATGCCCGTGTCTTCCTCCCACTTCGCACATGCGTGCGCATGCTGTTGAAGACTCCCCTCTGAAAGGGCATCAGGGCTAGACGGTGTGTTTACATCAACATGCAGGAGAAAACGACTTTGTTTATAGAGAAAGAAATCTTGAAAGATTTTTATAAAGATTTCTTTCTCTATTTCAACCTATCAATGATAGCATATATGGCGGTGTTATGGACAGTTCGTGGTCATTTTTCGTGTTCCAGGCGCATGAAATACGACAACTCACACTTTCATCCAGATAGCATGGGGATGAATTGTCTTGACGGTGAACGAACGTTTACCTACACTGTAGCCTATGGACTCCCACTATCTCAAACAGATCCAGGCCTTCTACCGGAGCCATAAGCGTATGCCTAGCTATAGTGAGCTCATGGCCGTCGTCGGGTTTCGCTCGAAAAATGCCGCCTACAAACTGGTCGAGCGCTTTGTGCAGCGCGACTGGCTGGACAAAGATGCCAAGGGCAGGCTCCTCCCCGGGCGCCTCTTTCAGGACCTGCCGGTTCTCGGGACGGTGTCCGCGGGCTTTCCCTCGCCAGCCGACGAGGAACTGACCGATACCATGTCGCTGGATGCATATCTCATCGGGAACAAGGAAGCGACGTATATCCTGAAAGTCAACGGCCATTCGATGATCGACGCCGGCATCCTGCCTGGCGATATGCTCCTGGTCGAGCGCGGCGCCGATCCCCGCGACGGCGATATCGTCATCGCCCAGGTGGATCGCGCATGGACCATGAAATATTTCCGCAAGCGCGGCGCGGCCGTCTTTCTCGAAGCCGCCAATAAAGATTATCAGCCCATCCACCCCCAGGAGGAGCTCAAGATCGCCGCCGTCGTCCGGGCGGTTATCCGGAAATACCACTAATGGCGCCGCTCAGTCTGCACGACTTTCCCCGCGCTATCCTCCACATCGATGGCGATGCGTTCTTTGCCTCGTGTGAGCAATCCCGCCGCCCCAAGCTGCAGGGACGGCCCGTCGTCACGGGCAAAGAGCGAGGCATTGCCGCCTCGATGAGCTATGAGGCCAAAGCGCGTGGGGTGACGCGTGGGATGCGGCTTGCCGAGATCAGGAAGCGCTGCCCGGAGGCGGTGATCCTGCCCTCTGACTATGAGACCTACAGCCTGCTGTCCAAGCGCTTCTTCGCTCTTGTCCGGCGCTATACGCCGGCGGTGGAAGCATATTCGATCGACGAATGCTTTGGCGATCTGACCGGTCTGCGCCGGCCCCTGCGGATGTCCTATCGCCAGATCGCCGAGCGTATCAAACAGGACCTCGATACCGCACTCGGCTTTACCTTTTCGGTGGGTCTGGCGCCCAACAAGGTCGTCGCGAAAATCGCCTCCACGTGGGAAAAGCCTTCAGGCCTGACCGCCATTCCCGGCCGGGAGCTCCACCGCTTCCTGGCGCAATGGCCTGTCGAAAAAGTCTGGGGCATCGGCCCTCAGACGACCGCCTTGCTCCACAAGCATGGCGTAAAGACGGCGTTGCACTTCGCGCAGCAGCCCGAGGCCTGGGTCAAGCAACACGTCTCGAAGCCCTTTTATCAGATTTGGCAGGAGCTGCACGGCGCGTCTATCTTTGAGCTGGTCACTGGCGAGCATGAGACGTATCACACGATCCAGAAGGTGAAAACCTTCACCCCGCCATCAAGCAGTCGGGATGTCGTCTTTGCCCAGCTCGCGAAAAATATTGAAAATGCGTG